>NZ_PNJW01000002.1 GCF_013822155.1 Flavobacterium sp. | reverse complement strand
TATTAATAATTCACACCAAAAATTTGATGTTAACAACTGTTAATAAAAACAAAAAAAATCTTCATTTTGAGCTTTTTATCCTTTTTTTAACCTGTTAACAAGTCTGTATAACTTACAACAACTTTTAAAATCAAATTTAATAGAAAAAGTTATTGTACAAATGAACAGGCTATAATAACCATCATAAAATTAAATTTTTAAAAACTTTTTTTGTTTCTGTTTTTAATGAATGTTGAAAACTATTTTGATTTTAAAGTAATGGGTGAAGGGTAATTTGTAAAAGGTTTTTAGAATTCTCAAATTTTATAAATTCGTGTTCAATCAAAATTTTATAAAATCTTATTCCGTGCTTACTGTGAAGAATGACTATTCCACAATCCGTAAATGACTATCCAAATTATTCAAAATTCCTCTCACTACTTCCACATCATTTTGATGTACTTTCAATTTAATACCGCCATAAGCAATACTTGCAAACGGATCTATTGAAACAATGGTTTCATTTTCAAAAAAGTATTGAATTCCTTCGTTTTCTAAAATAGATTTTAAAACCGCAATTTCTGTGGGTAAATTAAAAATAGCTACGGTAATAAATTCTTTCATTTTTCAAATTTTTATAAAGATACAAAAGTTATATTTTCAATAAATCTCTAATTCAAATTCTATTTTCTGCTATCTTATTCGTAATTTTCAACTTTATTAGAAAAGAATTATGAGTAAGAAACCAAGAAAAATGAGTAAAAAAAACAAAGATTTTACTGCACAGATATTTAAAATTCTGTCAAAAGAAACAAATAAATCATTTAATTACAAACAAATAGCTGCTATTTTAGAACTTGATGATACAAAAAGCAGAAACGAAATTATCCGCGATTTAAAAATATTAAAAGCACAGGATAAAATTCACGAAACAGAAATTGGTAAATACCAAATTATCTCCAAAGCCGAGTATTATGAAGGAACAATCGATATGACTTCTCGAAAAACAGGATACTTTGTTTGTAATGAATTAGAAGAAGATGTATTTGTGCCTTTTATCAATTTAAACCATGCATTGGATAACGATAAAGTAAAAGCTTATATCTACAACAGAAGAAGTTCCCGCAGACCCGAAGCTGAAGTTTTAGAAATTTTAGAAAGAGCCAAAACAGAATTTGTGGGGGTAATTGATGTTCAAAAGAATTTCGCTTTTGTAACTACAGCCAATGCAAAAATGTACACCGACATATTCATTCCAAAAAATAAAATGGGTGAAGCCGAACATGGCGATGTTGTTTTGGTTAAAATGGAAGATTGGCCTACAAAAGCCGATAGTCCTTTTGGATCTGTAATTAAAGTTTTAGGAAAACCGGGTGAACACAATACAGAAATTCATGCTATTCTTGCGGAATATGGTTTGCCTTATGATTTTCCTATTGAAGTAGAAGCCTATGCTAATAAAATAGATACATCTATCACGAAAGAAGAAATTGTTAAACGTCGCGATATACGTAAAACGTTGACGTTTACTATTGATCCAAGAGATGCTAAAGATTTTGATGATGCCTTGTCTTTTGAAAAATTAGACAATGGAAATTATGAAATAGGTATTCACATTGCCGATGTATCCCATTATTTGCAAGAAGGAACTATTTTGGATGACGAAGCCTATAAACGAGCCACATCGGTTTATTTAGTGGATCGTGTTGTTCCTATGCTTCCGGAGGTTTTAAGTAACGATGCGTGTTCGCTGAATCCACACGAGGATAAATTCACCTTCTCGGCTATTTTTGAAATTACACCAAAAGCTGAAGTAGTAAATCAATGGTTTGGAAGAACAGTGATTTATTCTGATCAGCGTTTTGCTTATGAAGAAGCTCAGTACATTATTGAAACCAAAAATGATGTCATTCCGGCAGAAATTTCGTTAACCGGAAAAGATTATAAAACGCCACAACCTGTTGTTGAAGCAACTTTAAAATTGGATGAATTAGCTAAAATTCTTCGTCAAAAAAGAATGGCTAACGGTGCTATTTCTTTTGATAAAGTTGAAGTAAAATTCAATTTGAATGAAGAAGCAGAACCCGTGGGTGTTTTCTTTAAAATATCCAAAGATGCCAATCATTTGATTGAAGAGTTTATGTTGTTGGCCAATAGAAAAGTGGCCGAATTTATAGGAAAACAAAAGAAAACCTTTGTTTACAGAATTCACGATGAACCGAATGAAGATAAATTAATCAATTTACAAACAGTAATTTCAAAGTTTGGTTATAGTATTAATTTTAAATCAAAACAAGATATTTCTAAATCATTGAATGCGTTATTGAATGATGTAAATGGTAAAAAAGAACAGAATTTAGTCGATACGTTGACCATACGAAGTATGAGTAAAGCGGTTTATTCTACCGAAAATATTGGTCATTACGGTTTAGCATTTGATTATTATTCGCATTTTACTTCGCCTATTCGTCGTTATCCGGATGTGATGGTGCATCGATTGTTGCAATATTATTTAGATGGAGGAAAATCGGCCGATGCGGATGTTTTTGAAGAAAAATGTGCTCATTCCTCCGACATGGAAAACTTAGCAGCTCAAGCCGAACGCGACAGTATCAAATATATGCAGGTGAAATATATGCAAGACCATAAAGACCAGGAGTTTTTAGGAGTAATTTCAGGTGTAACTGAATGGGGAATTTATGTAGAAATTGTAGAGAATAAATGTGAAGGAATGGTTAGAATTCGTGAAATTAAAGAAGATTATTATGTTTTTGACGAAAAACAATATGCTTTAGTTGGTGAAGTTTCTAAGAGTATTTTACAATTAGGCGACGAAGTTTACGTTAAAGTAAAAAATGCAGATTTAGTGAAGAAACAATTGGATTTTCATTTTATTAGAAGGAATGAATAAAACTATTTTTTTGTTTCAAACTGTAACATTTTGATACTGGTAAAGTCTTTGATATTAACTTTTAATTTTAATCGTTATGAAAAATAGTTTAATTATCCTTTTAGTATTCATTAATACAACATTATTTTCTCAAACTATAACAAAAAATCTGGGAAATTTTTCAGTGGTAAAAGTTTTTGATCAGATATCTGTTCAATTAATTCCGGGACCGGAAAGTAAAGTAGAAATCAAAGGAACTCGAGCTTCAGAAGTTGAATTAGTCAACAAAAATGAAGAATTAAAAATTCGAATGAAATTTTCAAAACTTTTACAAGGAGAATCGATAGAAGTAACGGTTTACTACCAAAAATTAGAATCTGTTGAAGCTAATGAGGGATCGTATGTAAATAGTGAAACACCAATTAAAGGAATAAATTTTAGTTTAAATGCTAAAGAAGGTGCAGAAATTAAGATTGCTTTAGACGTTCAGCGAGCTTCTGTAAAATTAAATTCAGGCGGTAAAATTAAAATTTCCGGTACAACAGATAATCAAGAAGTTGTGATAACCTCAGGAGGTGAATTAAAAGCTTCTAATTTTATCAGTAAACAAACAACAGTTAGTGTTAGTGCCGGTGGTGAAGCTTCAATTCACGCAACAGATTTTGTTGATGCTAAAGTGAAAGCCGGCGGCGAAATTTATATCTACGGAAGTCCGAAAAAAATTAACCAAAAAACAGTAATTGGAGGAACCATTAAAGAAATGAACTAAAAATACGTTTATTTTAAATTTTAAATTTTAAATTAGCATTTAGAAAGTTTCGCAACTTGAAACTTAAAACTTGAAACAAACTTAAATGCTTAACGATATTTTAGCAGCTATTCCGTGGGGAATTTTACTTGCTTTTACTATTGGCCCTGTTTTTTTTGTTTTACTTGAAACAAGTATTACCAAAGGATTTAAAGCAGCTATGGTTTTTGATCTTGGGGTGGTTTTTGGTGATTTTATATTTATTTTAATTGCTTATTTCAGTACAAATCAATTGTTAGAAAAATTAAAAGATGACCCGAGTTTATTCATTTTTGGAGGCGTTATCATGTTTTTTTTCGGATTAATTTCTTTTATAAAAGAAAAAAAGAGCAAAAAGAAAAACCTCAACCAGGAATTTCATGCTGATTCGATACCTAAAAACAATTACCTCAGTTTATTTTTTAAAGGATTTATTCTCAATTTTATCAATATTGGTGTTTTAGGCTTTTGGGTTGGAATTATTATTGTTTTTGGTCCGCAAATGAATATGGAACCAAACAGAATTACACTTTTTTTATCCGTTATTATTACGACTTATTTACTGACAGATATAGTAAAAATCGTTTTGGCTAAACAATTAAAAAATCGTTTAACGCCTTATATTATCTATAAAATTAAACGAGTGATTAGTGCCGTTTTAATGGTTTTTGGTTTCTTTTTGATTGTTCAAGGTTTCTTCCCAAAAGAAAAAGAAATGATTAAGGAGAAGATTGAGCAGATGAATGAATAAAATCTATGAAAACAGTTCTATTTATATGTTGTTTACTTTTATCTCAGTTTTTATGGGCACAAAATGATACTGTTTTCGTTTCAAAACCAAAATTAGGCTTAATATCTGTTGATAAATTAAATGTGGTTTATCGTGGAATTAGAAATCCAATTTCAATTGTCGTACCCAATGCAAAATCATTCTCTGTTTCTGGACTAGGAGTATCCCAAGAAAAAGGAAACTATTATATTTCACCAGGACAAGGGAACGAAATGATTGTTATTTTAGAAATTATACTAGAAGATGATTCAAAAGTAATTGAAGAATATGTTTTCAGGATAAAAAATATTGGAAACCCTCTAGGTAGAATAAATAATAGAAATTGTAAAGACTGCATAGTGATTATGAAATTGTCAGAATTGGAAAATGCTGAAATTACAGTTTATTTTGAAGATCTTATAAATGGTTTGAAGTTAAATGTATCAAGTTTTAGTGTTGAGCTTTCTAATAAAACGAATTTAGAAATATCTGGAAACAAAATTGATGAAGAAACATATAAACAGCTTAAAAGGCAAAAAAATAACACAGAGTTTAAAATTCATAATATAAACTATACTGAAAGTTTATTGGGTTGTTTTCCAAGTGCTGGTGTGATTAATGTTAGAATTTCTGATTGATTCTTATTAAAACGAATCGTAATAATAAAAAGCTGTTTTTTGAGGTATTGCCCTTCCCGTAGCGATCAGAAGTAACGGATTACACTGTTTTGCATCATCTTTAATTAATTTTTTCTAAAAATTTACAATAAAAAAAAGAGCTACCTTTCAGTAACTCTTTCAGAGGCATCGCCCGGATTCGAACAGGGGTAGACGGTTTTGCATCATCTTTAATTAATTTTTTCTAAAAATTTACAATAAAAAAAAGAGCTACTTTTCAGTAACTCTTTTAGAGGCATCGCCCGGATTCGAACCGGGGTAGACGGTTTTGCGTTATCTTTAATTAATTTTTTCTAAAAATTTAGCATAAAAAAACCTCCAAGGTTCCTTGAAGGTTTTAGAGGCATCGCCCGGATTCGAACCGGGGTAGACGGTTTTGCAGACCGGTGCCTAGCCGCTCGGCCACAACGCCTGATGTATGGACGGCAAATGTAAATAAAAAGTTTAAAGTTAAAAAGTTTAAAGTTAAAAAACTTTTATAAAAAGTAATCTGAAACTTAGACTTAAGAGATGCTTCCTTCGTCAGGATGACAATTATCCACTAAAAAATCCGCAACTTTAACTTCTATATTCCTCCATTTGGATAGTAACTGCTTCCACATCACCACCAATGGGTGGATTGAGTTTTGATACCCCAATCAAAACCCGAGCTATAGAAGGAATCTCTTTAAAAATTCTCGAAATAATTCGATGAGCTACATGTTCCAATAATTTCGAACGAATGGCCATTTCTTCCACTACAATTCGGTTTAATAAAACATAATCAACCGTGTCATGTAAATCATCTGAAATAGCTGACTTTCGCATATCGGTTTTTACTTCTAAATCAATTGAATAATCAGAGCCAATTTTACTTTCCTCAAGCAAACAACCATGAAAAGAAAAGGTGCGAATGTTTTGTAACCGAATAGTGCCCATAATTTTATGTTTTTAATAGGTACAAGGACAGTTGCTGATTCCTTGGAATACATCTAATCCAATTGTAATCATGTGCGTTCCTGAATTATAATTAATCAATTTGTTCAACGTAACCTGATAGGAATAAGCAAAATAAAAATTGCTTCTTTTTAAACCTAACATCGGACCTATATTTAAAGGTTCTAATAATTGATCATTCAAAAAACGATAAGATATCCCTGCCCAATAATAATCATCAAAGTTATAAAAACGCATCTTTAAATTCAAATCGGTAGTCGATCTTTTATCACTTTCAAAATATTGAAAGAACATAGAAGGCTCAACCTCAAAATCACTGTTTGAATTGCTTCTCCATTTATATCCTGAAAAGACTTGATAATTACGAAGTTCAAGCGGTTCTACATCATTAAAAACATCAATATTTTTATCTAATAGATTGGCCGCAGTAACACTCGCATAAAATCCATTTATTCTATATAATATACCAACATCCACATTGTGATTAGTTAATCGACGGTCGTCTACAACAGCGGCATCCTGACCTGTAAAATTTTCTATCTCAATTCGAAATTGATTTAAATTATACGAAATTCCAAAAGACAAATATTGATCTTCATATTTATCTAAAACTAAGTGATGAGCAAAACTCACTTTTGCTCCTGATTGGCGTGTATTACCATTTCGGTCATTGTATAAATACAAACCAATACCGGAACGATCAGCAATACGCATATCACCGGCTAAGGACATGTTTTTTGGAGCATCTTTAATGCCAACCCATTGGGTCAAACCGTTTGCTCTAATTTTTACATAGTCACCAATTCCGGCATAAACCGGAGAAATTACAAAAGGGTTGTCAGCCAAATATTGTGTAAAGGCCGGTAGGTTTAATTCTTGTGCTTTTCCGTTTAAAAAAGCGAGTAAAATGAAAAATGGGGCTAATTTTTTCATGGGTGTAGGTTTTTTGGGTTAAACCAACTCCAAACTTGTGGCTATTTGGAGTTGGTTATTTAATTAAATTTTTATCTGTATAAGGTTACGTTTCCAACAAATTGTCTTCCACCGTCAAGGGTGATGGTATACCAATAGTCTCCGGTAGGTAAAAGAGAGCCATTGTATGTTCCATCCCAAGATCCTTTCGTTCCAAATTGAACAATAATTCTTCCGTAACGGTCGAATACTTCAATTTTTGCATTCGGGAAACCTTCTAAATTTTCAGGAACCCACGTGTCGTTATCACCATCATCGTTTGGCGTAAAGAAGTTCGGAATATCGATATCGATAAAATCCATCGTAATTTGTGCTTCAGCAGTACATCCGTTACTGTCTTCAACAAGAACCGTATAAGTTCCGTTTGCGAATATTTGAAGTTCATTTAAATCTCCATAATTCACACCATTCAAATAGTAAGTATAACTTCCGCTTCCACCGGTTGCCGTTGCTGTAATTTGATTCAGATTACTTTCTACTAAAGTCAACGAAATTGGAATATAATTCTCGATAGTAAAGGAAGTCGTTTCTGAACAACCAAGAGCGTGAAGAATAGTTATCGTATGATTTCCGTTTGAAAGATTTGTAAATACATTTCCACTTTGGAAAGCACCTCCATCTAATGAATAGGTTACCTGAGATGAAATATCCTGTCCGACTTTAATTTTTACCGAATTAAATTGAGCACTTCCAAAACAGTCATACGTAATAGTAATTCCCGGATCTATACTTATTCCTCCACTCACGGCGACTTCTAAAGTAGAGGTACAACCTTTCGCGTCTCTCACATAAATAGTATAGGATTGACCTCCCGATAAGTTCTCAAATAAAACTTGGTTAACAACATAGTTATTCTCGTTATTTAAGCTAGTTGAATAGGGAGCCGTTCCGCCAGCAATTGATATTTCAATAGCACCAACATTATCACCGTAACACAAATCCGGGAACATAGTAACTAGTGATGCATTTAGAGCATTCGGTTGAGTTACTGTGATATTCAATGTGACTGAACAACCAAGAGCGTCTCTCACAATAACAGTGTAGTTTCCTGCTGCTAAATTATTGAAAGTACTTGATGCACTAAAATTGGTTAAATTAGGTGAAATTGCATATTCCAATGCTCCATTTCCTCCAGATGCAGCTACTTGAATTAAACCATTTGTTAAACCGTTACAGGTCACATTCGTTGAGGTAAAAGAAGCTTGAATTGGAGTTGAAGGATTGATGATAAACGAAACGCTCTTTTCACAACCATTACTATGTCTTACAACAATGGTGTGATTTCCAACGGCCACATTTGTAAAAGTAGCGGATGTTTGGAAAGTACCACCATCCAATGAATAGGTAACATCATTTTGAACAGCAGTATTAACAGAAACCGTTACTGTGTTTCCAACAGTATTACCGTTACAAACATAGGCTACATTAACTGTTGGATTAATTGTAACCGGAGCATCTAACGTTACCGGAATTGAGGAGAGACAACCATTGGCATCTTGAACATAAATAGTGTATGTTTGACCACCAACCAAGTTTGTGAATGTTATTTGATTTAACACAAAACTTCCAGGACTACTATTATTTAAACTCGTTGAATAAGGAGCAACTCCGCCGGCTATTGCAATTGTAATGCTACCGTTGCCGTCATTAGTACATAATTCCTGAGCAATTGCAGAAACTGATGTGGTAACAAGTGTCGGTTGAGTTATGATTACTTGTTGAGATACACTACAACCAATACCATCACGAACAAGAATAGTATAAGTTCCTGCAATTAAATTTGAGAAAGTATTATTGGTAGAAAAGTTTGTTAAATCTGGCGAAATAGCAAATTCAATTGTTCCTGTTCCTCCAGTTGTAGCAACCGTTACACTTCCTGTATTTCCACTATTACACAAAACATTCTGAACGTTAGCTAACGAAACAGCCAATGGTTGATTTGCGTTGATAATAAAGTCAACAGTTTTGATACATCCATTTGTGTGTTGAACAGAAATAGTATGATTTCCGGCTGGAATATTTTGGAATAGGTTTGATGGTTGATAAGTTCCACCATCTAATGCATATTGAACATTTCCAACCGCAGAAGCATTAACAGAAACAGTTACTGTATTTCCGGGAATATTTCCGGTACAATTGTAAACGATATCAACAGTTGGGATAACTTCAACAGGAGCATTTAAGAATACATAAGCAATAGTTTCACAGCCATTGGCATCTTTTACAAAAATGAAATAATCTGTTCCACCCACTAAACCTGAGAAGGATAATTGTCCTTCAACAAAAGCACTTGGATCTTGGTTATTTAAACTAGTTGAATAGGGGGCAGTTCCACCTGAGATAACTACGTCAAACGAACCATCATTATCACCTAAACAAAGGTTTTGAACTACATTTGCAACATCAGCAACAAGTGGAGCCGGTTCAATAATATCAACATCTAATAAAATAAAACATCCGTTTTGATCTTGAACAATAATATCATAGTTACCAGGAGCTAAATTATTGAAAGTTCCCGTGTTAAAGAATTGATTCAAGTTAGGCGAAATAGCATATTGAACCGTTCCTGTTCCACCGGAAGTTTGAATTTCTACACTACCATTTGTTCCTCCATTACAAAGCACATTATTTACTGTTAAAGTAGAGATTAACAATTGGGATGGATTTGTGATTTGAATTACATTTGAAACAGCATTACAGTCATTACTGTCTACTCTTACGATATAATTTCCAGCGGGAAGATTTGCAAAAGTTCCGCTATTTTGAGGTCCTGCAATTACGTTATTTGCTGTATCCAAAAGCGTATAAGAATAATTTCCTAATCCGCCGGTAGTATTAGCAATTATCGTTGCAGTACTTTCACCGAAACAGTTGATAGTCGCACTGTTCAAATTCAAATTTAATTCTAAAGCAGGAATTGCATTGATTGTGATTTGATTTGTTTGAACTACGGCACAATTATTAGCATCTCTCACAAAATACTGATATGTTCCAGGACCAATATTAAATGTTGTATTGTTGGAAAACGTTATTCCATCTGCACTATATTGATAGGGAGCTGTTCCGCCACTTGCTGATATTGTTATTACAGCATTATTTAAACAAGTTAAAGAGCTTGTCAAGTTTAAGGAAGGAACAACAGGAGTTGGTTGTGTAATAACAACCGTATTAGTAGTAAAATCACAATTCCATCCATCTGTAATAGTGATGCTGTAAATTCCTGCTCCTAATCCGTTAAAAGTTGGGCTAGTTTGACCACCTGAACTGCTTACAATAGTTGTTCCTGAAGCATTATAGGTATTTAAAATGTATTGGTATACACCTTGACCGCCCGTTACATTTGTTGCTGTTACCGAAGCATTAGTGTCCCCAAAGCAAAGTAAAGCAGTATTGGTTGCTGTTAAAGTAGCAGAAATTAAACTTGGTTGAACCAACATGATGGTTGAACTAACAACACAGCCTCCGGCATCTTGAACGGAAACAGTATAATTTCCTGCAGATAAACCTGTAAATAATGAATTTGAAGCATAGGGTTGAACAGTAGTTGAGGTAGTATTATTTACCAATTGAAATTGATAAGTTCCCCATCCTCCGCTAGCACTAGCCGCAATTTCTCCTTGGTTATTTGTACAGGTTACACTTGCTGTTTGGTTTGCTACTAAAACTAATGGCAGACTTGGAGAGGAAACAACTGTAAAGTTAGATGAAGTACTACAAAATGGACTATCAGTAGCCGTTACAATAACTTGATAATTTCCACCTGATAATCCTGTAATAACAAATGGATTAATTGATGTGTTTCCACTACCGTTTGCCGCCGTATTTCCTTGAATGTCGTTCACTACATAAGTTATGTTTCCTGAATATCCGGAAACATTCATTGTAATTGTACCATTTGTATCACCAAAACAAGTCACCGCCGTAGAATTAATGATTGAAGCTTGAATGGTGTTGAAAGGAGCAATCACATAAGGAGCAGTAATAAAATAACAACCTGTAATATTATCAGTTACCTGAAAAGTATATGTTCCGGGTGTTGTTAATGTGAAGTTAGCGGTAAATATTCCAATACCGGGTGTCACAGAAGGATGACTTCCTAGAGGTAATAAATCAAAAGTAAAGTCACCTGATCCACCGGTTACATTTAATTGAACAGTTCCGTTATTGGTACAAGTTAACGGAGTTACAGTTGAAGCAGTAACTGCGGTTATTGTCGGTAAAGGATTAATAATTACCGAAGTTGTTGCGAAACAGTTGTTAGCATCACGAACCGTTACGGTTATATTTTGAACGCTTCCGTTATCAACTAGTGTAAATGCATTAGATGAAAAGAAATTGGTTCCGTTGATGCTATAAACATAAGGAGCTGTTCCAAATGCAGCAGAAGCAGTAATAGTTGCTGTTTGTACAACATTTGAACTATTACAAGCAAAAGCAGTCGCTGAAGCTGAAACAGTTAATACAGCAGGTTGATTGATAACAACAACTTGTTGTAATTGACAATTTCTTCCTGAAGTTACAGTAATGGTATATGTTCCTGCAACTAATCCTGTAAAGTTTCCATTATTTTGGGAAATAGGAGCATTTATACCATCTGTTAGTACAAATGTATATCCTGGATTATCATTTATTGCCGGTAAGGAAACAAGAATACTTCCGTTATTACCACCATTACAACTTACATCATTGTGACTAGTTGTAAAAGTTACCGGGGTTGGTGCTTCAAGAACTATTGGAGCTTGAGCCGAACAACCTGTAGTTGTATTGTTAATAATTGCAATATAACTTCCAGCGGGTAATCCGTTAAAAATTGGAGATGATTGAGCTGCAACAATAACTGTTCCGGATGTATTTTGTAATTCATAAGTAAAAGTTCCGCTTCCGCCAAATGGAGTTACGGTTATAATTCCATCATTGTTAGCACAAGAAACTTGAGCTGTTACTGCCGGAGTTAAATTTAAAGGGACCGGAATTGAAATTAAAACGTTATGAATACAGCCATTGTAATCTCTCACGCGAATGTTATAATTTCCTGAATTTAAATTTGTATAAGTAAACGTAGGAACCGTTTGTGATTGATAAGCTCCACCATTCAAACTAAAAGTATAGGGTGCAATTCCGGACGAAGTTAAAGTTACTTCTATTGAGAAGTTTCCTTGTGAAGCGGTACATAAATTTGTAACTGTAGCCGAAATTTGAGGAGCCGGATCGGTAGGAACAAAAACAGGAGCCGCTTGAATACAACCATTTGCATCTTTAATATACACTACATAATTTCCTCCTTCTACATTGAAAACATTGGTAGCACTACCAACCCAAGTTCCCACTGTAGGGGCAGGATCTCCCGCAAGTACCAATTGGTATTGATAGGGGGCTGTTCCAAACTGACCCGTTGCTGTAATTCTTCCCTTATTAGGATTACAATTGTCGTTTCGGGTTACGTTGGCTGTTACTTGAAGTAAATTAGCAGATTGAGTAATAGTAAACGATGCTGATGCACTGCTGCATCCTGTCAATGTTCCACCTATTTCGGTGAATAATATATAATACGTTCCCGGAGCTAAAGGGCCAAGATTTGTAACAGAAACAGGTCCTCCTAAAAGAGGAGTAGAAGTTCCTGTAATTCCCGTTGAAGTATTTGATTGTGAATTATAGATTTCATAGGAAACCCCAGTGGATGTTACATCATAATTTGTAAAAGTAAAGTTCACAAATCCATTATTACTTCCGGTACAACTAACATTACCAACAACATCTAATGTGGAAGTTAAGTTAGATGGCGTATTTATTGGCGTGTCAGCTGTTTTAAAATAATAACAATCTGTAATTAAATCATGCACAACAAATGTGTACGTAACTCCAGGAGTTAAGCCAGTAAAAGTTGCCGTTTCAGGAGTGCCAAAATCTGCAGATTGATAATTGGAGGAATATGGTAATGTATTAGTTTCTAAAATAGCAAATTCAAACGAACCACTACTAACAGCAGAGGTAACCGTAATGATTGCTGTTCCACCGTTTACACAATCAGAGGTTGACGTTGAAACATCAATAATTAAATCATTTGGTGGCGAAGCAATAATAATATTAGCATCTATCATGCTACAACCATTTGCATCAATTACTTCTACAGAATATATTCCAAAATTTAATATTTGAAATGAATGATTTTCATTTGCCGAAGTGGTATAACTTGCCACAAAGCCAAAATTATTATGCAGTTCATAAGTGTATGGAGCTGTTCCTCCACTTACTCCCTGAACTATAATTTGACCGTATGATGTTCCTCCGGGGTTATTACAGGTGATTTCAACAGTTGAAACAGTAAATGTAATTGGAGCTGGGTCGGTTATGGTAATGGAAGCTGTGTCAGTACATGCATTTTCATCGGTTAATGTAATTTGGTAAACACCTGCAGTTAAACCGGAGGTTTGTGTGCCATAGTTAACACCTGTTGTAGTATTGATTACTTCTAAAACAAAAGGAGCCGATCCAACTGAATTATTAATATTAATTTCAATTTCTCCATTATTTCCACCGGAACATAATATGTTTTGAATTTGTGAAACAGAAATAATTTCAGGTTGAGTTAATGGTTCAACCGTAATAATTGAACTTGTAAATGAACAACCTTGAGCATCTGTAATTAGAAATTGATAATTTCCAGCATTTGCGGTTTGGTAAATAAAAGTATTACCTGCGATAGAATTTGATGTTCCAAATGCTCCTCCATTGAAAGATACTTGGTAAGTAAAAGGAGCTAAACCCCCAGAAACGTTTGCAGCAATCACAGCATTTGGTGAGGACGTACAATCGAGACCTTTGGTTAAGATAATTTCTCCCGTTAATTCCGGTTGGATAGTTTGAGAAACAGAGGCAGAACAACCGTTTGCATCCGTCACTAAAATGCTATAAGAACCTGGCGTTACATTCGCAAAAGTATTTGAAGTTTGCGAAGGATTTCCGTTAATACTATAGCTAAAAGGAACTACACCACCTGTCACTGCAATTACTAATGTAGCCCCATTAGCGTCAAAACATAAATCGGATGACGGTGCAATTACAGCAACAGGATTAGTGGGTGTAGCTAAGTTAAATGTATTGCTCACAATACATCCATTGATATCGTTTACCGAAATTGTGTAAGTTCCGGTTTGTGTTAAATTTGTAAAAATTGAACCTGATTGTGGACCAAGAATAGTTCCGTTTGGTTGAGTTAATTGATATTGATAACTTCCCCACCCACCTGTTACTGTGATGGTCACACTTCCGTTTGAAGCACAACTTATTTGGTTTGTTGTCAATGTGAAAGCTAGTGCGGCACTTGGAGTATTAACAATAGCGGTAGCACTATCTGTACAATTTGTAACTGTGTCAGTCACTGAAATAGTATACGTTGATGCTGTTAATCCGGTTAAAGAAATGGTTGTTAAACTTGAATTATTTCCAGAAGAAACAACCGTACCAGCGGTATTTGTTACTTGATAATTATAAGGATTTGTGCTGTTTACAGTAAACAATATCGCACCATTATTACCACCAAAGCAAATGACATTACTTACGGTTTGTCCGATTACATCTATAGAAGGCAATGCATTAATGGTGTATGAATCTTGATACGTGCATCCATTGGAATCTGTTACTTGAAATGTATAGGTGCCTGCAGTTAATCCTGTGAAAACCGGATTAGTTCCATTATTAACTGTTTGACCAACGGGAGCGATGATTTGATAATTAAAAGGAGCTGTGCCACCAACAGTGGATATTGTAACTGTTGAAACTTGAGACGGACAGGTTAAGGCAGTTGCACTAAATGTAATAGCTGTTAATTGATTTGGAGCTAGTAATGATATGGTATTTGTAGTAAACAAACACCCATTAGCATCTTGAATATAAATAGTATAATTTCCTGAAGTTAAACCAGAGAAATCTGAAATAGTTGAAAAGTTAACACCATCAATACTAAATAGATACGGTGCAGTTCCACCGGAAACACTTCCGGTTTGAATACCAATTGAACCATTTGTTAGACAAGTATAGTTTTGTGTGATTACTGCAATTCCTGTAATTGGAGAAGGTTGAGTTATCATAAAAGTGTCAGTAAATGTACAAGAAGTACTTCCTTGAGATTGAAGAATATTCACAGTATAACTACCAATAGGAAGATTGGTAAATATTCCGGAGTTATTACTTGCAATTACTATCCCGTTTGAATCAACAAGTTGAAATGTTACCTGAAAACCATTTGAATTAGAAATGGTGTAAGTAATTGAACCGCTTGATGCGCCATTACATAAAACATTTTGAACAGCAGTGGTATAAACCACATCAGGGGAAATTGTAATTGTTACCGGATTTGAAACCGAATTACAATTGTTTGCATCAACGACGATAAAAGTATAAGTTCCAGGAGTGGTAATCACAAATGTATCCGCTGTTTGAAAATCACCGGCTGTTGGATTTTGAGGAACACCATCAATAGTACTTATTGCATAAGAATATGGAGGATTCCCACCACTAGCGACAACGGTAATTAAACCTGAGTTACAACCAATACTTTGAGTTACAGTAGCCACTAGAGCTAAATTATTTTGATCTAAAATGGTAACGGTATCTGTAAAAGAACAACCGTCTTCAGTTGTTACGGTAACACTATAAGTTCCCGGATTTAAATTGTTAAAAGTATAATCATTATCCGTTACTAATCCACTGGTGATAGAAATTGGACTCGTAATGGTAAAAGTATATTGAGGTTGAGCCCCCGAAACTTGTGCCCGAATACTTCCGAATCCGTTACAATTTGTGTTTTGTGGAATTAGAGTTACCTGAAAATCATTCTGCTGAATACCAATATTTGGCAATTCAAAAACACAACCATTCGCCACACCAATTTGAGTTACTAAAACAGTATAAACACCCGCTTGTGATATTGTAAAGACTGGACTATTTTGGTACGGAAAAATTATCATTCCCGTCACTTGATCAATCAATTGAAACTGATAATCTGAGGGAAGATTTGTTATGGTGATACTTCCGGGAGTATTACAAAGGATATTCGTAGAAGTAAATTGAATGTCAAGTAAGTTGGTAAATACATTAAAATAAAATCGGGTAAAACACCCATCTTGATAATTAATCGTCAAACGATATTGTCCCGCAGTCGTTACATTAAAATTTGCTCCTGTTCCTACTTGATTCCATTGACAAGTCGGGTTGTTATTGGCACAATTGGCTATTCCAACAGCAGGGCAACTGCTTTCGTTTAAGATTTCCCAAACGATACTGGTTGCATCACTGATTCCTGTTTGAATTAATTGACTATCATTTGCTCCACAAAGGAAAATCAAGGGTAATTGTTCACCATTATTTGGGCAAATTACTACTTGATCGGCAAAAGGAATCACCGGATTTGTTTGAGTAGCTCCAAAAAGCAACACATTAAACGTTTGTGTAATTCCAATACATGGAGGTGTAGCTGTATTTACTACAGTATATGTTCCAACGGTGTTTACTGTAATGCTTTGTGAGTTTCCAATAACGGTTCCGGCACTATTATACCAAGTATAAGTGTCATAACCATTGGCAGCAGTTAAAAGCAAACTGGTACCGCACAAATAAGCATCGCTGGAAAAAATACAATCATCAATATCTACCAAGAAATTCGCCGGTCCCGGAAGACCAAATCCACAACTATCCAGGCCGGCAAAACTTGGGTCATTTGAAATAACATTACTATTTAACACACCTTGATAAGTGGTATAGGCTTGATTTTGAATTAAATTAGAACACGCATCCTCTAATTCGCTACAAGTTGTTGCCACTTGTACACGAATTCTAATGGTATATATAGGGTCACCAATTTGCAACAAATTATCGGGTAGAGTAAAAAACAATTCATCAGTCGATGGGTCATGAGTGAAAGTCACGCCCGGAGCTCCACTCAAATCGGCTGAAATAAATGTTGTATTGATAGGTAAAATATCGCGAATTGATGAATTTGTTGCATCATCATTTCCTATGTTTTGAAAAGTAATCACATAATCCAGAATTTGCCCTAGGTTGACATTAGCCCCACCAATGTCATTTCCACTAATATCCTGAACTGTTTTTACTAATTTAATATCCGGTTCTATGACTTCAATGTTGAATGCATTAAAGAACATAAAGTAAGTATCTTGTGTTGAAGTAATTCGCAACGTAGCCGCTGTTTCGTTATTTGGAATAACACTATTCATCGGGTTGCTTATGGTGATAATATCACCATCATATCCCAATGTGTTTAAACTATTAGGAACTCGGTCTGTAAAATCTAAATTATTTAGTGTAATTCTACTGTTAAAAAAGTTATTTGCCACATTTAACGTATTGCTTAAAGCGGTAAATGTTGGGTTTGTTGCTGCTTTGAACAACAATTGATCTCCTGTAATTCTGTTATCACCTTCCAAAGCGGCAGAAGCTAATTTTGCTCTAACCGGAAATGGTGGTGGTAAAGTTGTAAAACCTGAATAGGAAATATCTGTTTGACCGATAGTTGCTCTTACTCCTGCAAATCCGTCATATGCGGTAATATATTTTCCGGTCATGGTTGGATTTTCATATACAAAGAAAATAGTCCATCCACCGGAAACACCACCACCATTTACAAAACCTTGTGTGGCTCTGATGTTGGCTGCGGTATATTCTCCTTCCGGATTAGCTAAACCTGTAACTAATGAAGTAATATTTGCATAACAGGCATATGGACTGTTAGCAATAAAGTTTGGATCAGTAAATCCATCAAAAATTAATTGACCCGTAATATTTTGATAAGTTCCTCCCGGCAGTTTTAATTTTATTTGATTAAAATCATTTGCTCTAACGTTATCGCCATCTCCCGGAGAAGTTGAAAATCCGTTATTGAAACGATAGGTTGCTGACCAATATAAACCGGCATAAACGATTTTATTACAACCGCTTGCAGGTAATGTTAACGTGGCACTACTTGAACTGAATGTTGAAGCATCGCCATCAACATCAATGTATTGCATGTTGAGGTTGTCATTATATTCAGAAGTATTACCGGTTAAATTATATGGTACATTGGGTCCATCTGTATTGTTTTGTCTGTTAACAATATTGTTGGAAATTAAAGTCATGTCTCCTTTTAGATTTCGTTCATATCGAACGGTAAAAGGAACGGCAACTTGAGCGGTTCCGATCAAGTTGATTAATAAAAAACAACTGAGTAGGGCAATTGTTTTTAAATGTGGTATTTGGGGCGTTTTCATTTTTTTGGTTTTTATTTAATGTTGATATTCATAATCCAAATTTCTTCAAAGTAGGTGTTGTCTACATTCGTGTAATAGGAGATTAGGGCTTCACTCCATTCCGAATGTTTTTTTAAATAGACATACCTGAAATTGTTTTTTGGGTTGATAAAATAACTTGCTTTAATTCCTTGCTTTTTTAACTTTTTAAGAAAATCGTCTGCAAAAGCAGGTTCAGAAAAAACATTAGCAATAATGTAAAATCCGGGTTCTTGGTTTTCTACTTCTAAAAAATTTCCTTTTTTAGCGGTAGCTCTTTTTTTGTCTGTCAATCTGGAGTAGTACGCTTTGATTTCTTCATCGGATAAACTGAATTTAGTGTTAGTATTTGTTTTTGATTCATCATTTTTTGATTTAGTAAGAGTTATTATTTTATTTTCTAATTCTGTTTCAACGGTATTCTTTTTGGTAGTAGGTAATTTAATTTCTTCTTTTTTAGAAGAAGATTTCATGGCATTCAGTTTACTGTTTAAATCAGTTTTTTCATTTTTAACGACTTCTTTTTCTGGACTTTTAACCGTTGTTTTTGTTGTCGTTGTTTCCACTGTTTTTTCTTCCGTAACAACTGTAGATTTTGGTTCACAATTGCAATCTTTTTCTGTTATAGTTGTTTCTAATCGTTGAATGTAGTGCATCATGTTTTCTATTCGTTTTTCAAAATCGGCTTTTTTCAAATTTTCAATAGAGTCTTGTTTTACAATGATTTCCAATAATTTTAAATTGTTTTCATCTAAGGTCATTCTCAATTTTTCAAACTCGATGTTTTTATTAAATGTTTTGGAAACTGTTTCTTCCTCATCTAAGTTGGTTGAATTTGTTTTATTAGAAGTTGTTGCTGTATTTTTTTTAGTAACTGATTTTTTCGTTTTAGTAGCCGGTTCCACTACAATAGGTTCTTCGGCTAAATCTTCATATTCTTCCGTTACACTATCTTCCTCAACTTCTTCTTCATTTATAATAGTTGATTTTGCTTGTTTAGGATTTCTATTTATAGATGCTGTTGGTTTTTTTGGAGCTGATTTATAATTGTTTTTTTGCACATTCTCTTTTCCTGCAAATCGATAAGAAATTGTAATTTCATGTGTTGGCCCAAAATTCACCAAACCTTCATTAATGACTCTTTCGTAGGTGTAACCGAGCGATAATTTTTTAGTTAAATGAGCACCGGCACCAATACCTACTCCGAAGAAATCATCTACTCCGGCCTGTACCCATCCCAGTTTTGGAAAATTCACCATTATAGATCCACCATACTGAAAATCTTCTGATTGACTTAGTCTTCCTCGTAACATCAATCTGAAAAAACCTTCATCAAAAAGACCTTCTTGATTTTGCATTTGATGGTTATATACAACATGGCTTGTATAGATTTTTTCGCTGTATTCTTTTACCATTTCACTCGATTTAAAATCATAATCCACCAAATTTTCTGCATAAATTCCCATATCAAAACTTCCCCATGAAAAATTTATTCCCGGTTTTAACGTCAATACCGAATTATTTCGCAACGCCAATATTGCCGGGTCAGGTTCATTCGTTACGGCTTTGTTTCGGTTTACACCACTGGTATAATAAGCTAAATTAAAACCAAGCGTTAACGACATTTTTTCCTTTAATGGAATTTCATAAGCATAATTTCCAATTCCACCAAAACTGGTAATAATGCCTAAATTTTGTTGATAAATACCAATCCCTACTCCTGCTCTTTCGCCATATTTTCCAGAATAGGACAACATGTATAATTCGGGAGAATCATCAAATTGAATCCATTGATTTCTATGGTATAATGTGATATAGGAATCGGATTCTTTAACCGCTGAAAAAGTTGGATTAATTAAAAAGCGATTCAAAAGCAAATTATTTTGAGTAGGAATCGTAAACGTCAAAACAGGTCCATCCTGTGCTTGCAAATCTGCAAACACAACCAGAGAGAATAGTATGGCGAATACGTAATTTTTCATCATTTATTCGATAACAGTTATTGAACCACGTTTTATAATTTCATCATTATTAGAAATGGTATAATAAAAAACAGGTTCTTTTTTTGAATATTCTAAAGTGTTATTTGGCCAATTATTTTGATAATTACGTGCTCTGAAAATCACTTTTCCTTTTGGAGAATATATAATTACTTCTACCTCTTCTTTGTTTACATATTCATTCGGAATGGACCAGAAATCATTTATTCCATCATTATTTCTTGAAATAACATTCGGAACCACAATACTTGTGTTTTCAACCACGGTTACGGTAAATGTTTTTGTAAATTCACAATTGCCAATGGTTCCAATCACAGTATATATTCCTGCTTGAGAAACAGAAATGCTGTTCTCGGTTCCAATGATTTGGCTATTGAAATACCAAGTATAATTTTCTGCTCCAGCAGCAATAACCTCTGTAGAAGTACCTTGAATTACAGTAATCGAATCAGCAATATTTAATGTTATTCCGTCAGATGATAGAACATTTACAACAATTGAATTTGTAGTGTAGGTACAGCCTTCAAATTCGACAGTCATATAATATTCACCCGGATTATTAACAAGTAATGTGTTCTCTGTTCCTAAAACAGTATCATCTCCGTTTGCATACCAAGCTAAAGCATAATTTGAATTTGAAATGTTTGATGAAAGTATAACTGTTCCACCCGTTTCACACAAAACTCCTTCAGAAGAAAGCACAAAATCTTCAATAATCCCTAATTGAATTGGAAGTTCGTTCGAAATTACATTATTGAAATTTGGAATAACAACACGTAATTCATAGGTTCCATTATCAGTATTAGAAGCAACTAAATAGGTGTTATTAACAGATGATGAAACTAATGCACCATTTTTATACCATTCATAGACATAACCAAAAGAATTATTTACAATTGACACCGTTTCAGTTAAAGTTACGGCATTGAAACTAGAAATAGAAAGAGTAGCCTGTGTGCTATTGCAAGAAGAATAATTTGCGTTTGCAGCAATTGTGACATTAAATGACGTGGGATAAATCAGTGTTGTTATTGCTTCTTGCGTTGCGTTACATCCAGTGGTTTGTGTAACTATAACTTTATAGGCACCATTTTCAGTTGCATTAAGAGATGCAGTTGTTGCACTCATGATAATGGCATTATTTCTAAACCATTGAAAAGAGGGATTTACCGCATTCGTTGTAACTGTAATTGTTTTAGTTTCACCGGGAATGATTAAGCTAGTTGACGGTAAATTAAGTGTTGCCGTAATACTGTTTTGTTGCAGGTTTAATATATTTGACGTTACTGAACAAGTACCGTATGAAACAACAACGTGATAATTCCCCGCTTGATTTGTACTGTAGCTTGGAAGTGATGCTCCTGTTATTAATGTATTGTTTTTATACCATTTATAAGTAAACACATTACTCGTAACAGAGCTGTTCAATTGAACTGAATTTGTTCCACACAGAGTGCCCACAGCGGACAAAACAGGTGTTTGAATTTGTAACGCAATAGAAATAGCATTTGATTCAATTGGTGTAAAAGTAGGTATGTTTACTCTTAATTTATAAGAACCGTTTTGTGTAGCATTTGAAATAGTGTAGGAAGTACTTGTGGCTCCTGAAATAGGTGAATTGTTTAATAACCATTGGTAGGTAAAGTTTGGATTAGAAGTATTGACCGACACATTTCCCGTTGAAGTTTGTGCAATTAATGTAATCAATGATAAAGTTGAGGTAGTACTATTACAAGATTGATAATCACCTGAATTTTGAATTGTTGCCGTAAACCCTATAGGATATTGAACAACAACGGTTAATTGTTTAACAATTGTGCAGCCTTGTGTTTCTGTAACGGTTAATTGATAAGTTCCGGGCTGAGTAACTGTATAATTAGCCGTATTTGCATCGGTAATTATTACATTATCTTTTTTCCATTGAAAAGTTGGTGTTGTTGCATTATTAATCGAGTTAATTTGAAGTTGTTCGCCCGGAATCAACACTTCTGAGGCATTTACATTCCAATCGATTTGTAAATCAATTAATTCTAAAAAAATACTGTTAGATTCAAAAACACAACCGCCAAAAGTGATGCGTAATTTATAGGTTCCTTCTTGAGTGGCGTTGTAAGTTGCATTTGTTGCACCGGAAATCGCAACATTATTTTTAAACCATTGATAAGCATAGCCGGTGTTTTGGTGAGAAGAGGTCAATGTTCTGGGTGTTCCTTCACAAATAAAATCAACATTTCCGGCTGAGGTAATGGATAAATTTATACCTGCAGTAACGTTCACTGTCACCATGTTTGAATAGGAATTCATGACACAGCTTCCATAATTAACAATCACATAATAATTTCCGGATTGGGTTACATTTAATGAAGGACCGGTGGCACCCGTAACTTCTGCAAAATTGCGATACCATTTATAGGTTAATCCGGAATAAAACAAAGGAGAAGCCGAAGTTCCTGTATTGTCAACTTGTAAAGTGGTATTTCCTCCATCACAAAATGAAACGGTTCCCACATTACTATTGATAGAAAAAGGTTGATTGTGAATGGCATAATAGGCAGAAAAAGATACACTTGATGGACTAGTAACTGCCGGAGCTGTACTTCTTACTCTGATTTTATAAGCTTCTCCGGCCGTAGTAGTAGGTAGTGCAAACGAAACGTTAACCGGAGAAGTTGTACTAGTCGAGGTTGTTAGAGTGGTTGGAGATCCAAAATTTCCCGAAACATCCGAAAGTTCTACAATGAATTGATTTCCTGTTTGTAAATTAGAAACGGGGAAAAAGGTAAAACTAAGGTTGTAAGTATTAAATCCTTGTGAGGCACAAGCTTGAGTGAATCCTAAAGTGGGCACTCCAATTGTTATGGTTTGAGCATACCCATTGCTGTTGCTACTAAATAGCAAAGAAAGCAAAGCAGAAAAAAACAGTTTTTTCGGGGTAATTTTCCAAACCATAAAACACTCTTTATGATTGATTGCTTTTACCCCAAAAGCAACCGTATTGTTATTTTGTAATTGAAATAGGCACTACACTACATTTAATTACGAAAAAAACGATAATAAGTTTTTACTATTTTTAGTAATAAATTCTGTTTTTAACATTTTTATGTTTCGAATTTAGGGAATAAAAGACATCATATTCAAAACTTTAACGATAAAATCGATGAATGACATGCAAGTTTGTGGTAAACCGTAATTGGCCCTGTTGAAAACCGTAACGGTAAATGTCGTTCGTCGATTAATTAAAAAATGAAGTGTATTTCATCGGTATTTTTTTTAAAAATCATTTTCGGAGGTTCGGTGTTTTTTTCCGTATTTTTGTCGCTCATTTATTGATTATGTCAGAAGAAAAGTCACTCAATTTTATTGAACAAATAATCGAAGAAGATTTAAAAAATGGTTTTCCGAAAGAAAAGCTTCGTTTTCGCTTTCCACCGGAACCAAATGGCTACCTTCATGTGGGTCATGCCAGTGCTATTTGTTTAAATTTCGGATTAGGAATTGAATATCAATCGCCCGTGAATTTGCGTTTTGATGATACCAATCCCGCTAAAGAAGAACAGGAATTTGTTGATGCCATCAAACGTGATGTGCAATGGCTTGGATTTCAATGGGACGAAGAACGTTTTGCGTCCGATTATTTTCAGGAATTATACGATTGGGCTGTAGAGTTCATCAAAAAAGACAAAGCCTATATTGATAGCCAATCTTCAGAAGATATGGCTAAGCAAAAAGGAACACCTACACAAGTAGGAGCAAATAGTCCATTTAGAAATCGTTCAATCGAAGAAAATTTAGATTTATTTGAACGCATGAAAAATGGTGAATTCCCTGAAGGCACGCATGTTTTACGTGCTAAAATTGATATGGCTTCAACTAATATGTTGATGCGTGATCCGATTATGTATAGAATTTTGCATAAACACCACCATAGAACAGGAGATGCTTGGTGTATTTATCCAATGTATGATTGGGCTCATGGAGAAAGTGATTATATAGAAGGTATTTCACATTCACTTTGTACATTAGAATTTTTGCCGCACAGAGAATTATACGATTGGTTTTTAGATCAGATTTATGATGCTAATAAAGTTCGTCCGAAACAAAGAGAATTTGCCAGAAGAAATCTTTCGCATACGGTAGTAAGTAAACGAAAATTGTTGCAATTGGTTCAAGAAGGTCACGTAACAGCATGGGATGATCCACGAATGAGTACAATTTCCGGCATGAGAAGAAGAGGTTATACCCCGGCTTCCATCCGAAATTTTGCTAAAACAATCGGAATTGCAAAACGAACAAACTTAATAGATGTTTCATTATTAGAATTTTGCGTTCGTGAAGATTTGAATAAAACAGCACCAAGAGTAATGTCGGTTTTGAATCCGGTAAAACTTATCATCACGAATTATCCGGAAGGAAAAGAAGAATGGTTGGAAGCTGAAAATAATCCTGAAGAAGAAATAATGACGTTTAGAAAACTTCCTTTTTCGAAAGAATTATACATTGAAAGAGAAGATTTTCAAGAAGAAGCAAACAAAAAATTCTTCCGATTGACATTAGGAACAGAGGTTCGATTGAAAAATGCTTACATTATTAAAGGTGAAAATGTAATCAAAGATGCTGATGGAAATATTACCGAAATTCACGCTACTTATGATGTGGATTCTAAGTCCGGAAGCGGAACAGAAGCAAGTCAACGTAAAGTAAAAGGAACTATTCATTGGGTTTCAATTCCACACGCCGTTAAAGCGGAAGTTCGTCTATATGATCGATTGTTTACCCATGAAAATCCGGATGGCGATAAAGAAGTTGATTTTAAAGAATACATCAACCCTAATTCATTAGAAGTAATAACCGGATATGTTGAACCAAGTTTAAAATCTGCTCAACCTGAAGATAAATTTCAGTTTCAACGATTAGGTTATTTTTGTGTAGATAAAGATTCTTCCGCAGAAAAAATAGTTTTTAATAAAACGGTCGGTTTAAGAAATACTTGGGCAAAAGTGGAAGCGAAAGAGTAAAATTACAAACTATAATAATATCTTATACAAATCCCGCTTATTAGCGGGATTTTCTTATTATATGTTTTCCTTATAGTTTTTTATGAAACATAGTTTTTTTATATTAAAAACGACTTTCATATTTTGATTTTGAGCTGTTTTTTTATTTTTCACAATAAAATGTATGGATTGACCTGAATTTGTTTATTAGAAGTGATTTAATTGATTTCTGCTCTCTTCAGAGTCATTTTTATGTGTGTTAGTAATGATGTTTGTTTTTTTTCGTAATTTTAAGGTTAGAAATAATTTAATCGCTAAAGTTATGTCAAATAGAACAGGTGATACTTTTATAGCACTTTTAATTGGAGCTGCTATTGGAGTTGGAGTAGGAATTTTATTTGCTCCTGATAAAGGAGCAACTACCAGACAAAAAATTAAAGAGACTTTTGATGAATCCGGGGATGATGTTATAGAAAAATTCAACGACATTGTTTCAAAAATTCAAAATAAAGCAGCTGACACAAAAATTTCTTTTGAGGAAACACTAGAAGATTTAGTTTCTGAAGGGAGTTATAAAACAGAAGAATTAATAACTCTTTTGGAACAAAAGCTAAAAGCTTTAAAAGAAGAAAACGCTAAATATCAAAAATAAACTATGGCTTTTGAAGAAATAAATGAGAATGTAAATCAAATCCAAGAGGAAACCAAAGCTTATTTAGATAGCAGTGCGGCTTACTATAAACTTTGGGGTTTTAAGGTTGCCATGAAATCGGCTTCAACTATTATAAAATTTTCACTCGTTGCGATTTGTTTGTCAATGGTTTTATTGTTTGGTTCTATTGCCGGAGCAATTGCATTGGGGTATGCATTGGATAATTTTGCTTATGGTTTTTTAATTGTAAGTGGGATTTACTTACTAATTACGCTTGCTCTTTTTTTACTAAAAGATAAGATTGTGGAAGGTCCAGTGATGGCAAAATTTTCGGAAATCTTTTTTAACGATTAAGTATGGAATCTAAACAATATACCACATTTGAACAAATTGAACGGGATTTACAGATTCTCAAGTTAGAACGTGAAATTCATCATAAAAAGATTATTTTACATGTTGAACAAACCAAAGAGAGTCTCACGCCCAGAAATCTTTTATCCGGATTATTACATTTTAGTATTCCAAAAAACTTGGGAAGCATTATCAAGCTATTTGCACCATTGCTTATTCAATGGTTTTTCAATAAAAAAAGGGGCTCGTAAGCCCCTTTTGAATTATTGATTTTCTTCGGTTGTTCCAAATTCATCTTTTGGTTCAACTTTTTTATTTGCTTTTTTGATGGCTCCTTTTTTCATAGCCTCTCCCACTTGATTACTTGCCGTAAAACTGGCAACCATGTTATTCAACATGTCACTACCGGCTTGTGGTGAGTTTGGTAACAAAATTAAGTTTGAATTAGCATCCGCTCCAATGGCTTGTAATGTATCGTAATGTTGCGTAACCACAATCAATGCTGAAGCTTCTTGTGAATTAATCCCCACACGATTTAGAACATCTACACTTTCTACTAAACCTCTTGCAATTTCTCTTCGTTGATCGGCAATACCTTGACCTTGAAGCCTTTTGCTTTCTGCTTCTGCTTTAGCTTTGGCTACGATTCTGATTCTGCCTGCTTCCGCCTCGTATTCTGCAGCTGTTTTTTCACGATCGGCAGCGTTGATTCTGTTCATGGCATTTTTCACCTGAATGTCCGGATCAATATCGGTAATCAATGTGTTGATAATATCATAACCATAAGTAGTCATTGCTTCGTTCAGCTCACGTTTAACCGCTACAGCAATGTCATCCTTACGTTCAAAAACATCATCTAATTTTAATTTTGGAACCTCTGCACGAACCACATCAAATACATACGAAGTGATTTGATCATGTGGATATTCTAATTTGTAAAAAGCATCATATACTTTTTCCTGAATTACTTTAAATTGAACAGAAACTTTCATTTTCACAAATACGTTATCTTTTGTTTTGGTCTCAATGATGACGTCTAATTGTTGAATTTTAAGATTTAATCTTCCGGCTACTCTGTCAATTACTGGAATTTTAAGTTGCAGTCCGGATTGTCTCGTACTACTGAATTTACCAAAACGTTCAATTACTGCCGCAGTTTGCTGTTTTACAGTAAAAAAAGAGGCCAATAGTAAAAATACAGCCAATACAATAATAATGTAAGTGGGAATCATAAAAAATAGTTTTATTTGTTATATGTAATTATACGAAAATTCCCGTACGTTTGTTACAACTTAAAGTACTATTCATGAAAAGATATTTTATTACCCTTGTTTTATTAGGTTTAACGAATTTAGTTTCAGCTCAATACGGAAGAGGAGATTACAACCATATTGGATTAAGCCTTGGAATAAACCAAACAAGTTTATATACCGATAATTTTAATATTACACCTAAAACCAGTTGGACCGGAGGTTTAGCGATGCGAGGGAATTATTATAATAGTTTTGCAATGGTTTATGGAATGAATTTTACGGAAAATAAATTTTCTATAGAAACCAATTCTTCATCGGCAACTAAAGAGGTAGATTTAAAGATGATGGCGGTTCAGATTCATTTATTGTTAAGTTATAGAATCGCAGAGAGTGCTTTTTCCATCGATTTTGGTCCGGTACTGCAAGTTAACAGTGAACTGAAATTTGATGAGGCTGATGAAAATAATTTTATCACCGACAATGATTTGTTGCAAGTAAAAGATTTGGAAAAGATTACACCAATAAATTTTAATGTTCAACTAGGAGTTACCGGCGGATTTGAAAATATTCGATTGAATTTGTGTTATCAATACGGCGTGACTAATATTTTGAATAATCTCAACGATCAAGATGAAGTTGCTTTTAAAGCAGATGGTAAATTAAAAGGGAATTTGGGTGTTTTTGCCGGTAATATTATCTTTTATTTTTAAACAAAATTATTCTACAATTATGAAGAAACTTATTTTAGCCATTTTATTGATGGCTTCTTTTTATTGCACAAGTCAAACGGTTATTGTTGATGAAAAATTTCAGAAAGACGATGTCCCGTTGGCATATATTTCTTTATCAAATAAATTTATTGTCCAAAAAGGAAAACATGATGGCGTTTCTAGAAATAGAGAAGTTCATGAATTGTTATCTTATGACTCTAAAGCTGTTAAAACAAAACTTTTAGAAAATGTAAAAGTGATGAATATTCGTTTTTCTCCATCTGGAAATACATTTAAAACTGATGAGTTCGAGAAAATGAGTTTTTCGGGAGATCATAAATATTACAAAAACGGAAAAAAGATAGCAGATTTACCAAAGACTAATAAATTCAGTCTTATTTTAGATGATTTTTTATTTAATATCGGTAATAAATTAGATGGTAATGATTTAAGTTTTACAATTACAGATTTACCTTCTTTTAAAACACATACAAAAAAGTATGAATCTCCAGGTCTTGATAGAATAGTCAATGAAAACAATGTTGAATATGCTAGAGATGTTGTTACAAGTTCAAGAGCATCAAACGATTATTTTGAGTTAATTTCAAAATCAATTTCAAAAGACTATAAGACAACTACTTTATTCAGAACAAGATATAATTATGATGGAAAGAAAATAAGCGATATTGGATATAAAATTGATATTAAAGAAGATTTTTTAATTTATTCAAATAATGGCGGAGGAGAAACTGAAAAAAAAGGATCTGGCGATACAGCTAAACGTATTTTTTCAGATGATTTAAGCATCAACAACTTTAAAGTTGACCCTATTACAAATGAAGTTTATGTTTACGGATTATATGGTAAAAGAGCTGAAAAATCAAATGATAATTCTAATACACCTTTAGGTTATTATGTTTTTAAATTTAAAGAAGATGGCACAAAAATTTGGGAGGTTATAAATGCTATAGATGACAAAGGTGATTTTACAGATAATCAAAACATGACTTATCTTTACGTAGATTTATTTTTAATGGGTGAATCAGTTGTTTTTAGTGCAGGAGCAAAGGAATCATTAGATGATTATATTCATTATATAAAATTAAATTCTAATGGAAAAGTTGATTCAAGTTCTAAAATAACTTTCAAATCAGAATCCAGTGCTTATAACATTTCAAGTTATGGAGACAAAAAATTTCTTCATGCAAATCTTACTAATAAAGAAGATTTGAAGAATAAAAATTTAGATTACAAAACCATTATTGTTTATAACACAAATCAAAAAATTAAAGAATATATAAAAACAGTTAACAATAAAAATAAAACATCTTTTTGTACTACTGTATACAAAGAAAGTATTTGGCTAGTTGAATCAGATAATGAAACATATTACAAAGTAACTTACTTCGAAAACTAAAGAAAAAGCCCTGAATTTCAGGGCTTTTTCTTTTTTATAAACTAGTAATCGCTTTTTTCAATCGCTTGATTGTTTCTTCATTGCCAATCAATTCAATAATATCAAACAAATGTGGCCCTTTTAAAGCACCCACCAGACTCAATCGAAGCGGTTGCATTACTTTTCCCATTCCTATTTCGTTGACTGTCATCCAATCTTTTAGAATCGTTTCAATGTTTAAGGATGTAAAATCTTCTATCGATTCTAAAACTTTTATCACTTGTTTCATCAAAGCAGGCGTTTCTTCTTTCCAATTTTTGGATGCTTTTTCGTCGTAAGTTGAAGGTTCAACAAAGAAATAATCGGCTAAATCCCAGAAATCAGAAACAAAATTCGCTCGTTCTTTTATAGAAGAAACAATTTTGATTAGTTTATCATTTTCTACAGAAATAGCTTTTTCTGTTAAAATAGGGGTAAAGATTTTTGCCAATTCTTCATCACTTTGTTTTTGCAAATACTGATGATTGAACCATTTGTTCTTCTCAGGGTCAAATTTTGCTCCGGCTTTGTGCACACGATTTAAATCGAATTTATCCGCTAATTCTTCTAAAGTAAATAACTCTTGGTCGGTTCCATCATTCCATCCTAATAACGCTAAAAAGTTAATGACAGCTTCCGGAAAATAACCTTTTTCACGATAACCGGAAGAAATTCCTTCTTCCGTTTTCCATTCCAAAGGAAAAACCGGAAAGCCCATTTTATCACCATCTCTTTTAGATAATTTTCCATTTCCGATAGGTTTTAAAATGAGTGGTAAATGTGCAAATTCAGGTGCTTCCCAACCAAAAGCTTTGTACAACAAATGATGCAATGGAAGCGAAGGCAACCATTCTTCGCCACGAATCACATGCGAAGTTTCCATCAAATGATCATCTACAATGTTGGCTAAATGATAGGTTGGCATTCCATCGCTTTTAAATAATACTTTGTCATCTAACAGGTTGGTGTCAAATTTTATATCACCACGAACAATATCTTTTAATTCTAAAATTTCATTTACTGGCGTTTTAAAACGGATGACAAAATCTTCACCGGCCTCTATTCTTCTGTTTGTTTCTTCTATTGACATCACCAACGAGGTATCTAATTTTTCGCGGTTATGCCAATTATAAATAAATGTTTTTCCTTGTTCTTCGTGCTGTTTTCTGTGTAAATCCAAGGCTTCAGCCGTATCAAAAGCATAATATGCCCAACCGGAATTAATCAATTGGTCAGCATATTGCTTGTATAAATGTTTGCGTTCGCTTTGACGATAAGGACCAAACTTTTCATTTTTTCCAACGGTTTCTGACGGTGAAATTCCCAACCATTCTAAAGCTTCAAAAATGTATTGTTCTGCACGGGGTACAAACCTGTTTTGATCGGTATCTTCAATACGTAAATAGAATACACCGTTATGTTTTTTAGCAAATAAATAGTTAAATAAAGCTGTTCTAACACCACCAATATGTAAAGGTCCGGTTGGACTAGGGGCGAAACGAACACGAACAGGTTTTGACATGATTTTTCAAATTTTGAGCAAAGATAACAAGTTTGAATGAGTGCGGAAGTTATGAGTAGATTTTAATTCATTTTTGTCTATTTTTAAGCGTTTTCATTAGAGAATATTTAACTTTTGACTAAAAAATAAAATTGTACTTTTATCGGTTATAAATAAAGTCCATTTAATGTTGGAAACAAAATCATTGATATATCAAAAGTTAGAAGTATTTATCAAAAAATATTATACTAACGAACTCCTCAAAGGATTAATTTTCTTTGTTGGTTTGGGTTTGATATATATGTTTTTTACGCTATTCATTGAATATTTCCTTTGGTTAAAACCAACAGGTAGAACCATCTTGTTTTGGTTGTTTATATTGGTGGAGTTATTTCTTTTGGCTCGATTTATATTGTTTCCTTTATTTAAATTAATCAAACTTCAAAAAGGGATTGATTATACGCAAGCTTCCAAAATCATTGGCAATCATTTTACGGAGGTTAGTGATAAACTGACTAATTTTTTACAATTAGCGGAAGATAACAGCAAAACGGAATTACTTATTGCCTCGATTGAACAAAAGGCGAAATCTTTACAACCTATTCCGTTTAGTAATGCTATTAATTTTAAAAAGAACACAAAATATTTACCTTGGGCAATTATTCCTTTGTTGTTTTTGTTCTTTTTTATATTAACCGGGAATAGCGATATTATTGCCGAAAGCATGAATAGAGTAGTTCGTTATAATGAAAAATTTTTACCGCCGGCACCATTTTCTTTTGTAATATTAAACGATAATTTACAAACAGAACAAGGTCAAGATTTTATATTACAAGTAAAATCCGAAGGTAAAATTGTTCCCGAAAACGCACTGATTTTTATTGGTGATGAAAGTTATTTTATGGAAAGCACCAAGCCCGGAGTTTTTGAATATATCTTTTCTAAACCAAGTAAAAATGTCACTTTTCATATTGAAGCAAACGCTGTTTCATCTTCAGATTATGAATTAGCGGTTGTGGCTGTTCCAACTATTTCAAATTTTGAAATGACTTTGCAATTTCCAGGCTACTTGAATCGAAAAACAGAAATCATTAAAGGTTCCGGTAATGCTATTGTGCCAGAAGGAACCAAAGTGAGCTGGAAAGTCGAAGCTTTTGCTACTAATCAAATTCAATTTTCTGATGGCCAATTGCTTACTGCTTTTTCAAAAGAGGAGAATTTATTTAAATATACTAAAAACATAAATCAAAATACAGAATATCAAATACTTACATCAAATTCTAAAGTCAAGAATTACGAAAAATTAAATTATCAAATCACAACCGTTAGAGATCAATATCCAACTATTACCGTAAACAATGCTCCTGATAGTTTGCACGTTGACAAAAATGTAATAATTGGTCAAGTCTCTGATGATATTGGTTTACATAAACTTCAGATTGTCTATTATCCTCAAAACAATGATAAAGCAGCCTTAAAAGCTGTTCTTCTAGTTAAGAAGGATGTTTTCGATCAATTCATTTTTACTTTCCCAGGGAATCTTCCTGTGGAAGAAGGTGTTTCTTATGAATACTATTTTGAAGTTTTTGACAATGATGCTTTGCATAATTTTAAGAGTTCAAAGTCATCTACTTTTTCAAACAGAATTAATACGGAAGAAGAACGACAAGATGAGCAATTGAAACAGCAAAATGATAATATTAATAGCCTTCAAAAATCGCTTAAAAATCAAGATAAACAATTGTCCGAGTTGGATAAAATCCAAAAAATGGGCAAAGAAAAAAACAACCTGGAGTTTAAAGACAAACAAAAAATTAACGATTTCATCAAACGACAAAAGCAACAGGAAGAAATGATGAAAGAGTTTACCAAAAAACTCCAAGAAGACCTCAAAAACGCTAAATCAGACAATAAAGATGAGTTTAAGAAAGAACTCGAAAAACGAGCAGAGAATGCTGAAAAAGAAGCTGATAAAAACCAAAAATTATTAGATGAACTCGAAAAATTGGCCGAAAAACTAAATGATGTGGAAATGTTTGATAAAATGGACAAAATCAAACAAAGCACAAAAAATCAAACCAAAAACTTAGAACAGTTGGTTGAGTTGACTAAGAAATATTATGTAGAAAAAAAGGCGGAGCAATTAGCAAGTAAGCTTGATAAATTAGCTGAAAAACAAGATAATTTAGCTAAGCAAGAGAAAGAAAATACAGCTGAAAGACAAAATGATATCAATAAAGAATTTGAGAAGATCCAAGAAGAATTACGTGAATTAGAAAAAGACAACAAAGAACTCAAAAGCCCTGTTGACATTCCTTCTGACGAAAAACAAGAAAAAAGCATAAAAGAAGATATGCAAAAGGCTTCAGATGAACTTCAGAAACAACAAAAAGAGAAAGCTAAGCCAAAACAAAAAAGTGCTTCTCAAAAGATGAAACAAATGAGCCAGCAAATGATGGAATCTATGGCTGGTGGTGAAATGGAACAATTAGAAGAAGATGTAAAAATGATGCGTCAAATTTTGGACAATTTATTAGCTTTTTCTTTTTCACAAGAAGATTTAATGAAACAATTTAAAAGTTTAAAAAAAGGTGCTCCATCCTATAACAAATACTTAAAACAACAACAAGATCTAAAACAACAGTTTAAGCATGTTGATGATAGTTTATTTGCGATGTCTTTGCGAAATGCTATGATTACAGAAAAAGTTACAGAAGAAATCGGCAATGTTCAATACAACGTCGATAAATCCCTAGAGTCATTAGCGGAAGTAATTATTTCAAAAGGAGTCTCACATCAACAATATACGGTTGCGGCTTCTAATCGCTTGGCTGATTTCCTTTCGGATGTTTTAAACAGCATGCAAATGTCCATGTCAGGTGCTGGAGCCGGAAAACCAAAACCCGGTAAAGGTCAAGGAGGAATGCAATTGCCGGATATTATTCAAAAACAAAAAGGATTGTCTGATAAAATGAAAGAGGGAATGGAAAAAGGAGATAAACCTGGAGACAAATCAGGTGAATCACCAGGCGAAAAACCCGGAGATGGCAAAAAAGGTGATAAAGGTGAGAAACCCGGAGGTAAAGAAGGTGAAAAAGGTAAAGGAAATCAAAAAGGGAATAAACCTGGTGAAGGTTCAGGTGGCGGTGGTCAAAACAATAGTGACGGAGAAGAAAATGCTCGTGAATTAATGGAAATTTATCAAGAACAAAGACGTCTACGGGAACAACTTCAAGATGCTTTAGAGAAACAAGGATTGACACCTAGTGGTCAAAAAGTTTTAGATCAAATGAAGGATGCAGAAAAACAAATGTTGAACAAAGGATTCAAAAATGAGGTTTTGCAACGTATGTTAAACATTAATTATGAAATGCTTAAGCTAGAAAAAGCACTACAACAGCAGGGTGAAGACACTAAACGTCAATCTGAAACGAATAAAAAAGAATATAACAACGCCGTAAAACCCCTTTCTCCTGAATTACAACAATATTTAAATAGTGTTGAAATATTAAATAGACAAAGCTTACCTTTGCGGCCCAATTACAACCAAAAGGTTCAAGAATATTTTAAAAAAAATGATTAGCTTTAATTACGAAACAGATTTTGAATTAGGAGACGAAACGTTGTTTTCAAATTGGATAACCAATATTATTACATCTGAAAACAAATTGGAAGGAGAGATTAATTACATTTTTTGTGATGATGATTATCTACATAAAATCAATTTTCAGTACCTAAACCATGATACGTTAACAGACATCATTAGCTTTGATTATAGCGAAGGAAATTTTTTACAAGGCGATATTTTCATTTCTATCGAAAGAGTAAAAGACAATGCAACGGATTTTAATATTTCTTTGTTAGAAGAGCTAAAAAGAGTTATGGCTCATGGTATATTACATTATTGTGGCTATAAAGACAAAAGTCTTGAAGAAGAAAAAGTAATGCGTCAAAAAGAAGAAGAAAAAATGAAGATGTTCCACGTGGAACAACCATAAATATATTTTGTTCTACGGGATGTTTCACGCGGAACAATTACTTTAACTAAAACTATGTTTCAAGAAAAATATGATGTAATTGTTGTTGGAGCCGGTCATGCGGGTTCAGAAGCTGCTGCAGCTGCCGCTAACATGGGCTGTACAACTTTGTTGGTTACGATGAATCTTCAAACTATCGGTCAAATGTCTTGTAATCCTGCTATGGGCGGAATTGCAAAAGGGCAGATAGTACGTGAGATAGATGCATTGGGTGGATATTCAGGCATTGTTTCCGATAAGACGGCAATTCAGTTTAAAATGTTGAATAAATCAAAAGGTCCTGCCATGTGGTCACCACGTGTGCAAAGTGACAGAATGCGTTTTGCAGAAGAATGGCGTTTAATGCTAGAAAACACGCCTAATGTTGATTTTTATCAAGAAATGGTAGCGGGACTTATTATTGAGAATAACGTTATTAAAGGAATTCGAACTTCTCTTGGAATTGAAATTAAAGCCAAAACAGTTGTGCTTACCAATGGGACTTTTTTAAACGGATTAATTCATATTGGAGAAAAACAATTTGGCGGTGGACGAGCTGGAGAAAGTGCCGCTTACGGTATTACAGAAGATTTAATCAAGGTTGGTTTTGAGTCAGGAAGGATGAAAACCGGCACTCCACCTAGAGTAGACGGTCGTTCATTAGATTATTTAAAAATGAGAGAAGAGAAAGGTGATGAAAAACCACATAAATTTTCTTATTTAGATTCATCAAAACCATTAGTGGAACAAAAATCATGTTGGATGACATATACCTCATTAGATGTTCATGCCATACTTAGAGAAGGTTTTGACCGTTCGCCAATGTTCAATGGCAGAATTCAAAGCACAGGTCCAAGATACTGTCCGTCTATTGAAGATAAAATTAATCGTTTTGCTGATAAAGACAGGCATCAATTATTTATTGAGCCAGAAGGGTGGAATACGGTTGAAGTATATGTTAATGGATTTTCTACATCATTGCCGGAAGATGTTCAATTTAAAGCTTTGCGTTCTGTCGAGGGATTTGAAAAAGTAAAATTTTTCAGACCTGGTTATGCTATTGAATATGACTATTTTCCACCTACTCAATTAAAACACACATTAGAAACCAAGTTGGTTGAAGGTCTGTTTTTTGCCGGACAAATCAATGGTACAACCGGATATGAAGAGGCAGCCTCTCAAGGTTTGATGGCGGGTATTAACGCCGCCTTAAAAGTGCAAGAACGTGAGCCTTTTATTTTAAAAAGAGATGAAGCTTATATTGGTGTTTTAATAGATGATTTAATCACTAAAGGAACTGAAGAACCTTACCGCATGTTTACCTCTAGAGCAGAATACCGCACTTTATTACGACAAGATAATGCAGATGAAAGACTAACGCCAAAAGGTTTTGCTCTAGGTTTAGCCTCTCAAGAGCGTTTAACACGGATGGAATATAAGTTTAAAGAAGCTGAGAAGATGGTTAATTTTTTCCGCGAAACTAGTATTACACAAGCAGAAGCTAATCCGGTTTTAGAAGAAAAAGGAAGTGCCTTAATGGTGCAATCTGATAAAATGTATAAAGTATTTTCCCGTCCTCAAATTGAATTAGAAGATATTGTAAAGTTTGAGAAAGTAAAGGAATATATTTCAACAAACCAATTGGATGACGAAACGGTAGAACAAGCTGAAATCCAAGTTAAATATAATGGTTATATTGAAAAAGAACGAAACAATGCAGATAAATTAAAACGGTTAGAAGATGTGAAAATTCCTGAAAATTATGATTTTGATAAAATCAAATCACTGTCATATGAAGCAAGAGAAAAGTTCAAAAAGATTCGTCCGGTAACTGTTTCTCAAGCTTCCAGAATAAGTGGAGTTTCTCCTAGCGACATTTCTATTTTATTAATTTATATGGGAAGGTAAGGAGTAAATAGTTCTCACTTAATTGATAAATTTGAATTTTAATAAAATTGTTCCACGTGAAACTATTTCAATAAACCTAACAAACACAAGTGTTGCAAGTATAAAAATACTTTATTTATTACAATGAATTTTTTAAAAAAAGCCTACATTAAAGTAAAAGATCATTCTGTTTCAGGAGAAGAATTTGAATTGTTATTAGATGAAAATCTCCAATTACTGAAAACCTATCCACAGCCTTCTTTAGAATTGCTTCCTAACTATTATGAAAGCGAGGATTATATTTCCCATACAGATGGACAACGAACTTTGTTTGAAAAAGTTTACCAATTTATTAAAAAGAAAGCTTTAAATGATAAAGTAAAACTTATTGAATATTGGCACACAGGAAAAGGAACGGTTTTAGATATTGGTGCAGGAACCGGAGATTTTTTATTAGTTGCCAAAAGTAAAGGATGGAAAGCTGTAGGGATGGAACCTAATAGTAAGGCAAAGACCATCTCAAAGAAAAAGGGAATATGCATTGTAGATAATTATTCAGCCTTAGAAGACCATTTTTTTGATGTAATTACTATGTGGCATGTTTTAGAACACGTTCCAAATTTAGAATTTCAAATCAAAGAGTTAAAACGATTGCTTAAACCTAATGGTACGATAGTTATTGCGGTACCTAATTATAAATCATTTGATGCAACACATTATGGTAAATTTTGGGCTGCCTATGATGTCCCAAGGCACCTTTGGCATTTTTCTAAAGTAGCGATGGAAAAACTTTTTATAAGAGAAAATTTAAAATTAAAAAAAGTTATGCCTATGTGGTTTGATAGTTTTTATGTCAGTTTACTTTCAGAAAAATATAAAACCGGAAAAATGAATCTGTTCTCCGCTTTTTGGGTTGGATTACAATCAAATCTCAAAGGAAGACAAACAAAAGAATATTCATCCCATATTTACATCTTTAAAAACAATTAAAACTTATTTTAAACGCAAGTAATCAACTTTTTTACAAAAAACCAACAAATCCACAATAGTTTTAAATTTGTTGATTTAATTCAAAACAGGAAGGCTGTTTCTCATCACTAATACTAATCAAAAGTATTAAAAGCATCAAAATTAATTATACTATAAAAATTATTAAAATAAATCAAATTTGTTAGTTCACTTGGAATTACTACTTTTACCAAAATTTAAATATTAGACAAACAGAATGAAAAAATCAATTTTAGTTTTTGGCTTAATTTTAGCCCTAGCATCTTGTGAAAAAGCAGCCGAACAAAAAGATTTCAAAACGGCTTATGTTGATACTTCAAATCTTCTTGAAGAATATACCGAAGCAAAAGATATCGAAGCAAAATATAAATCAAAAGGGGAAGAAATGGGCAAGCAATTAGAAGCAGAAGTCGCTCGTTTTAGAAGTGAAGCTTCTAGTTTTCAAAAAAATGCTCAAACTTACGGACCGCAATGGGCTCAACAAAAAGGAGCTGAATTACAGAAAAAAGAACAAGAGTTGTCTTATGCTCAACAAGCTATCTTACGTCAATTGCAAGAAGAAAGCGGAAAAGAGATGGATAGCTTAGTAAAAGATGTAAAAAAATTCATCAAAGATTACGGAAAAGAAAAAGGATATAACTATATATATGGCACGGGTGATGCTGCTTCTGTTTTGTATGCAAAAGAGGAATATGATATCACAAAAGAGATTATTAAATTGCTAAACGATAAATACAAAGCAAAATCTTCAACTGAAACGAAGAAAGAAGATACTGCTGAAGCAAAAAAATAATTGAAATATTGTTTCAACACTTAAACCTCTCCTCGTCGAGAGGTTTTTTGTTTATTGATGTCAAAAATAATTTCTATTTAGTCAAAAATTTGTATTTTCACATTTCTAAACTCAACGCCAAATGGAAATTACAAACGATGCACGCCAAGTACTTCAATTTATTAATCAAACACAACGGTCTGTTTTTCTGACCGGAAAAGCCGGAACAGGAAAGACTACGCTGTTACGACAAATTATTCAAACTACTCACAAAAACACCGTGGTAGTTGCTCCCACGGGAATTGCCGCGTTGAACGCAGGAGGAGTTACGATTCATTCTATGTTTCAATTACCGTTTAGTGGTTTTATCCCAGAATATATTCCCGGTTCAAGCATCTCTGATTATCAAAAATTTGAAACCAAAAACACGTTGGTCAAGCATTTTCGAATGAGCGGACAAAAGAAAAGTGTTATGCTTAACATGGAATTGTTAATTATTGATGAAGTCAGCATGTTGCGGGCCGATTTGTTAGATGCAATTGATTTTACACTTCGAAAAATAAGAAGAAAAGATTTTCCTTTTGGAGGTGTTCAAGTTCTATTTATAGGTGATTTACTGCAATTACCGCCCGTTGTAAAAAATGAAGAATGGCGGGTTTTAAGAAATTATTACCGAGGAATTTTCTTTTTTAATGCAAAAGTAATTCAAGAAAGCCCACCGCTTTATATTGAATTAACTAAGATTTTCCGTCAATCTGACGAACGGTTTATATCGGTATTAAATAACTTGCGAAACAATATGATTTCATCACAAGATATGATGATTTTAAATGATTTTGTAAATCCAAAATTTGACATAAAATCTAATAAAGGTTATATTACATTAACCACACACAATGCAAAAGCAGACGAAATAAATGCAGCTTCTTTAGACGAAATTAAAGAGAAATGTTTCCGATTTAAACCTGAAATTGTGGGAGATTTTCCTGAAAAAATTTATCCGGTTGAAGAAATTCTGCAATTGAAAGTTGGGGCTCAAATCATGTTTATTAAAAACGATTTGTCTCCTGAAAAAAATTATTTCAATGGCAAAATGGGCTTTGTCAAATCATTGTCTGAAGGAGAAATAATTATTCATTTTCCGGAAGAAAACAAAATCATAGAAGTCGAAAAATATGAATGGAAAAATATTCGGTATTCCGTTAATGAAAACACAAAAGAAATAGACGAAGAAGTACTTGGTACGTTTGTGCATTTCCCAATTAAATTAGCTTGGGCGATAACTGTTCATAAAAGTCAGGGATTGACGTTTGACAAAGCTGTGCTTGATGTCTCGCAGGTTTTTTTGCCTGGACAAGCATATGTTGCTTTATCGCGACTTCGCTCGTTAGACGGGCTGATTTTGCTTAAACCAATTCAAATGAATGGTATTTCAAACGACCAGGAAGTAATGCAATATGCAGAAAATAAAGCCGATGATGAAACCATTGTAAAAACGCTACAAAAAGAAACGCAACGATTCATTCATGAATACATCAAAAACAGTTTTGATTGGACTGAATTAGCACAAGATTGGCGAAATCATCGTTTTAGTTATTTGGCAAATGCGGAAAAATCGGAGAAAAGTAAACATCAAAAATGGGCTGAAATTCAAGAAAATGCAATTAGCGAGTTAGAAGAACCGGCAAAAAAATTCCGATCGCAATTAAATCGTCTTTTCCAAGTGGAAGAAGTTGATATTTTGTTTATTTCAGAACGAATTAAAGCAGCGTTTGATTATTTTTTTCCAAAAACAGATTCGGTTTTGTTCGATTTACTATTGAAAATGGAAGAAGTAAAAAGGAAAAAACGTGTAAAAGAGTACTTTACTGAATTAAGCGAATTGGAAGAAAACCTAACCAAATCAATTCTTCAATTGTTTAAGGCTGTTCGAATGATAAAAATCCTTACGGATGGTAAAGAAATCAATAAGGAAAATTTGTATTCTGAGGCCATTAAAAATTACCGAAGTTTAAAAATGAAAGCAGTTCAAGAACATTTTAAAACCATTAAAGTTGACTTAATTGCTGAAGAAGAGGAAGTTGACCCTTATCAATACCTTAATAAAAAGAAAAAAGCAAACACAAAAGAACCTAAAAAATCAACGGTTCAGGAAACGTTTGAACTTTGGCAACAAAAAAGGACTATTGAGGAAATTGCTAAAATTCGGCTATTAACGCCACAAACTATTCAGAGCCATTTAGCTAAGCTAATTGAAACCAAAACCATATCCATCACCGATGTGCTATCTCAAACCAAAATAGAGGAATTATCAGCTGCATTTAAAGGTTACAATGAAGAAAGTTTGCATGCTTTAAAAGAAGAAGTTGGCGATCAATTTACGTGGGGTGAGTTAAGGATATTTAAGGCGAGTTTGAATCAATAATTTTAATTCAGCCAATAAACTACCAGAACAGCCGGAACAAAGTAAATCACAATAGTTCGTGCACCGTCATAGTCCTTTGCTAATCGTTGTCCGAAAAGTAAAAAAATCAACGTAACACAACTCATCACACCTGCATAAAAACCGTATTCACGTTCACCGTTGTAAAGTAACTGAACCATCCCTGCGATGGCTAAAATTCCTGAAATAAGTTCTAAAACCAGTATTTTAGCCAAAGCTAACGGAACCATATTTTTGAGAATTGTTTTGGAAAAATGGCCTTTCAACCATCCTAAATTATCGTTCCAATAAAAGAGTTTATCGTAACCGGATTGCAAAAAAGTAATCGCTAAAAAAAGTAATATTAAAAAAGAAGCTGGATTGTTCATAGGTTTATTTTTTATGTATTAAACGGGTTAGTTTGATAGATAAATCAGTTAAAATAATTTTTGCATTCCCATTGCGTTCAATGTGGTAAATAGCATCGTTTAGTTCTTTGTAAATGTCTATAATGTTATTGCCGTTTACAAACGGGGCAAAGTTTTCCAATTTAAATTTTTCAACTTTTGGTTCTAAATAAACCAATGAAGTTGCTTGATAGTTTAACAATAAGGCTTGACGAAACATTTCCAAACAATACGTCAAAAATTTCTTTTGCGTTTCACGACCCATTTTTGCTATTTCCTCACTCCATTCAATTAATTCATGAATAGCCGCGGCATTTCCTTTCGCTTTAAAAGCAGCACGAACCCAGATTACAAACCATTGTTCAAAAGGTAAATCCTCGTTGTCTTCACTAATTAATTTCAGAGCTTTATTGTAATTTCCCTGTGCTTGGCGAGCAATTTTTGAAGCAGTATTTTGGTCTAATTTCTCTTGTTTCACTAACGCTTCAGCAATCACTTGTTCAGGTAATCCGTTAAAGTCCAAAACCTGGCAGCGTGAGCGAATTGTTTGAATTAAGTCTTCTTCCTTTTCGGTAATTAGAATGAAAACAGTTCTATCAGTGGGTTCTTCTAAAATTTTCAACAATTTATTGGAGGCTTCAATATTCATTTTATCGGCCATCCAAATAATCATGACTTTATAACCGCCTTCATATGATTTTAGAGAAAGAGATCTAACAATTTCCTGAGCATCGTCAACCCTAATTTCTCCCTGTTTGTTTTTAACATCCAGTATTTTAAACCAATCAAAGAGGCCGCCGTACGTATTCAGATTTAAAAACTCTCGCCATTCCTGAATAAAATCAATACTTTTGGGTTTAGATTTTACCTCTTCAGTAGTAACTGTGGGATAAATAAAATGTAAATCAGGATGAGCAAAATGAAGAAATTTTAAATTACAAGATTCATTTCCGCCAGAATTTTCAACTCCATTATTCGAACATAATAGATATTGAGCATAAGCTATAGCCATAGGCAAAGTGCCAGACCCTTCAGGACCCACAAAAAGTTGAGCATGCGGAATTCTTCCCAATTGAACACTTTGAGTAAGGTGGTTTTTGATATGTTCTTGTCCTAGTATTTGTGAAAACTGCATAAAGCAAATATAAACTATTTTTTTGCCTAAAAAAATGCTGTGTTAAACAGATTCAAACTTTAAAATCTAACTTAAAAAGTCAATTATATAAATAGCTAATACACAAAAACACATCATTTTCTTACTTTAATCTACAAAACAAGCCTTTTTGTCGTTCGTCTTTATTACCTTTGTAACCGTGAATGTTGAACCCCAAAGCTTTATATCATTCAAATATGAGTACGTATATGAATCTAAAAAGATGTAAGAACGCACTTTTTATTGTTTTTTTAATTTTCTCCTCTTGGAGTAACGCACAATTGGCTGTTCCGTTTAAAGAACGTTACAAAGTCAATGTAAAAGGCGATATGACTATTATTGCCAATTCTGTACTGAATAGGATTGATAAAAAAAATTCTACAAATATGCCATTTAATGACAAAACATTTGAAACACTTTCAAATGATGAAATGGATATGGAATATATCGATATTGATACAGATAAGGAAACTTTTTCTTCCAGTAGTGCCGCATTGTTTTTGAAGAATGAAGAATCAAAAAAAATCATTTATGCCGGTCTATATTGGTCTGCAACCTATAAATATGAAAGTGGCTATAAAAAAGGAGAAGATAAATTTGTTGCTTTTGATAAAACAAGAGAGTTTTTTGATGAAGTTTTGGTCAAATTTCCAACGCAAAAAGAATATAAATCGATTAAAGGAGAAATTATTTTTGATGGAATAAAAGATAAAAACCTCAAAGAAGTTGCTCCTTATACTGTATATGCTGACATTACACCCTATGTGAAAGAAATAGAAAACCCATTTGGGTTTTATACAGTTGCAAACATAAAAGCTACGCAAGGCACATTAATTGGAGGTTCAGCTGCAGGATGGACAATTATTTTTGTGTATGAAGATTTATCCATGACCGAAAAGTATATTAGTTCCTACGATGGTTTTGCAGGAGCATCCGGTGAAAGAGTTGACATTAATTTTAAAAATTTTGAAACTCAACCGGAAGGAGATGTTGTTGTAAAACTTGCCTGTTCTGCTTTGGAAGGTGATTTTAATGTGGATGGAGATTTATTAATGTTTAGTTCCTCTACAAATACCAGTCTTTCAAATATTAAAACCGGAACACGAAAATACAGCAACTTTTTCGACAGTTCAATTACAATTGAGGACGAAAATTTTCAATATCGAATTCCGGACAGTAAAAACACGTTGGGTTATGATGCGTTGATTACAACTTTACGCAATCCAAACAATTCTAAAATAGGCAATAATGCTAAAGATGCCAGAGTTAGCTTCAAATCTTCAGGCGATGTTTTTTATATGTTCTTCTGTGCGTTAAACATTGAAATCAAACCTTCTAAAATTCAAATTGAACAACCGCAAGACAATACTAAAGTAGTTTTTGAAGACAAAAAATTCAAATTGGTTGATAAAACCACCAATAAAGAAATTATTCAGGAACCAAGTCCTCAAACAATTGCTGAAAATGCATTTAAGCCAAAAGTTGATGAAACCGAGACAAGTTTGAAACCAGAGGTAAAAGCGGTAACAAAAACAAAGGATAAGTCAGCAAAACCAAACGCAACTTCAGTTCCAAGTACAACTGATATTGTGGCAAACACAAATTCAAAGCCTAAGGAAAAGGAAGTTGCTAAAACATCACCTGAAGCAAAAGTTGTGACCTCATCCGGTACTATAAATTCAGAGAAAAGCGAGAATCTTTCTGCTCAATCAAAACAGAAACAAAAACCGGTTGATCCTAAATTAGTTTCTACTACCGATTTGAAAAAGGAAGATAAAAAATCTAATTTTCCTGAAAATTCAGTCAATAATTCAGTTCAACGATTAAACAACATTGACATGCCAAAAGGCTATTATTTAGTAGCCAATGTTTTTAACGAAAGAGTAAATGCCGCTAAATTTATGATGAAACTAAGGGATAGCGGACTCGACCCTAATTATTTTACCAGTCCTGAAAATAACTTTATGTATGTTTATCTGGATTTTGTAAATACGAGAGCGGAAGCAGACGCATTGCGGGAATCTAAACTAAAAAACACATATTTTGAGGAATTGTGGATTTTAATTGTCAATATTACAGAATAAAACCAAAACATGATTTATATCAAATATAGTTATTTTTTAAAAAATTATATTTGTGAAAATTTGACATAACAACTAAAATTTATAAAAATGAAAACCCTTTTTGATTTTAATTTCAACAACAAAAAAGCATTAATTAGAGTTGATTTTAATGTGCCTTTAGATGAAAAATTTAATGTAACGGATGCCAACAGAATTGAGGCTGCTAAACCTACGATAGATAAAATTTTAGCAGATGGCGGAAGTGTCATTTTAATGTCACACTTAGGTCGTCCAAAAGGAGTGCAAGACGAATTTTCTTTACGTCATATTGTGGCAAAAATTTCAGAAGTTTTAGGTGTTCCGGTTCAATTTGCGTCAGATTGTATTGGTGAAATTGCTGAAAAAGCGGCTAATAATTTAAAAGCAGGCGAAGTATTACTTTTAGAAAATCTTCGTTTTTATAAAGAAGAAGAAGCGGGAGATTTAGAATTTTCAAAAAAATTAGCTTCTTTAGGTGATATTTATGTGAATGATGCATTCGGAACTGCTCACAGAGCTCATGCTTCTACGACCATAATTGCTCAGTTTTTTCCAAATCAAAAATGTTTTGGCATGTTGTTGGCTAAAGAAATTGAAAGTTTAAATAAGGTTTTGAAAAATAGTGTAAAACCGGTAACAGCAGTACTTGGTGGTTCAAAAGTTTCATCAAAAATTACGGTCATCGAAAATATTTTAGACAAAGTTGACCACATGATTATTGGAGGCGGAATGACTTTTACTTTTATCAAAGCATTAGGCGGAAAAGTAGGAAATTCAATTTGTGAAGATGATAAATTACAATTAGCATTGGATATTTTACACTTGGCTAAAGAAAAAAATGTACATATCCATATTCCGGTTGATGTAGTTGCTGCAGATGCTTTTTCAAACGACGCTAACACACAGATTGTTGATGTGCGTGAAATTCCGGACGGATGGCAAGGATTGGATGCCGGACCAAAATCATTGGAAAATTTTAAAGCCGTGATCATGAATTCAAAAACCATTTTATGGAATGGTCCTTTAGGTGTTTTTGAAATGGAAGCGTTTGCTCATGGAACGATTGCTTTAGGAAATTATATTGCAGAATCAACCGCTCAAGGTGCATTTTCATTAGTAGGTGGAGGCGATTCTGTCGCTGCGGTTAAACAATTCGGATTAGAAGATAAAATGAGTTATGTTTCTACCGGTGGTGGAGCAATGTTGGAAATGCTTGAAGGAAGAACCTTGCCGGGAATTGCGGCAATTTTAGATTAAAGAGCACTTTTAACAATAAATAAACAGTTTTTATCGTTGTATATAATTATGTTTGCAAGAACAGATAATCATCTGATAAATAAAAGATTACCAATAACAATGAATTTACGAAATACCACACTCGCCACCGTTTTACTTTTTTCTACTTTGTTTCATGCTCAAGATTCTACAATTGTGAGCATTAATCAAAAAGTTGAACCTAAAATTTCTTATTTAGATTCTATTAAGCAAAGCTTTGTTAAGCATGAAGTTGCTTCTTGTGTAGACGAACGTTGGATGAGTGAATTAAGCAATCAGGATTTGTTTAACGAAATGATTGCAGATATCCAAAATGTAAATCCGGAAAATAATGTAGACTATGATTTATCAACCGATTTATTGAAAGAACGGTTGAAAATTTTAGATTCTAAATCGGCTTTTCACATTGAATACAACAAGGGTTTAGAGAATATCATTAAGCACTATCTTAAAAATAGAAAAAAAGCATACGAGCGATTGATGTCATTGTCTCAATACTATTTTCCAATTTTTGAAGAGTCATTAGCTAAATACAATGTTCCCCTAGAAATTAAATATTTAGCCGTTGTTGAATCAGCTTTGAATCCATTAGCTGTTTCTAAAGCCGGGGCTACCGGTTTGTGGCAATTTATGTACGGAACCGGAAAGCAATATAATTTAGATATTACAACCTATACAGATGAACGAAGCGATATGTTGAAAGCTACAGAAGCGGCTTGTCAATATATGGTGAATATGTATGCCATCTTTGGCGATTGGGATTTGGTTTTGGCGTCTTATAATGCCGGCCCGGGAAATGTAAGTAAAGCAATTCGCCGTTCCGGTGGAAAACAAAATTATTGGAACATCAGACCCTATTTACCTCAAGAAACTCAAGGTTATGTACCGGCTTTCATCGCAACTATGTATGTGTTTGAATTTCACAAAGAACATGGTATAAAACCCAATAAAGCAGTTGTAAATCATTTTGAAACAGATACCATAATGGTTAAAAACAAAATGACTTTTAAACAACTATCGGATTTATTGAGTATTTCAGTAGAGCAATTGCGATTTTTAAACCCACAATACAAACGCGATTATGTGCCTTATATGGTTGATAAAAAGCATTTTGTGAGATTACCAATTGATAAAGTGGCAGTTTTTACTTCAAATGAAAGTAAAATTTATGCTTACACTGAGTATGATTTTAATAAAAGAGAGAAACCTTTTACTTCAAACCAAGCATATGTTTCAGAAGGAATGGTTTCTAAAACAAAATACCACAAAGTAAGAAAAGGAGAATCATTAGGAGGAATTTCTAAAAAATATGGTGTTACTATTTCTGAATTAAAAAAATGGAATAAATTAAAATCAAATAAGGTAGCAACCGGTAAAAGTTTGAAAATTATAACGGATGAAGCTGTGGCAGTAGCTCCTAAGAAAGCAGCTGATAAATCAGTAGCTATTTCAAACGATACCATTAAATCAAAATCTGAAAAAGAAAAGGATTCCACTAAATTTCATTTAGTAGAAAGAGGAGAAAATTTATATAGCATTGCTCAAAAATACAGCGTTACTAAAGAGGATTTAAAAGAATGGAATAACCTAAAAGATGAAAATATTCAACTTGGTTCAAAATTATTAGTTTCGGCGGATATAAATCAAGAAAAAACCGAAAATTATGTTGTACAAAGCGGAGATAATTTAAGTACAATCGCCAAAAAATATGGAGTAGGTATAGATGATATCAAGAAATGGAATAATTTAGAGGATTATAATGTAAAATTAGGGTCAACTTTAAAAATTATCGTTCCGGAAAAAGAAGAAATAGTAGCCGAGGTTAAAACTCAAAAACCTGAAAAACATTCTACTTTTAATAAAGAAGATATTTATATTGTGAAAAAAGGCGACTCTTTGTTTAGTATTTCTAAAAAAATAAAAGGTGTTACAGTCTCTGATTTAAAAAAATGGAACGGTATTAGTGGTGGAAATATTAAACCGGGAATGAAACTAAAAATCAGCGGATAAAAATTGCCCATTCCTATTAAAATACTATCATGAAAAATATTTTTATTCTCCTTTTTTGTACCACTTTTATAGTGTCTTGCAAAGAGGAAAAGTCCGGAACGGTCTATAAAGAATCATCCGGTAAAATTAATCACCTTTCTGTGATTATTGATAATCAATTGTGGAATGGCGAAGTGGGTGACAGCATTCGTAATAAATTTGCCGCTCCGGTTGATGGTTTGCCTCAAGAAGAACCTTTGTTTACAATCAAACAATATGCTCCCAATTTATTTGAAGGTTTTATGACCAACAGCAGAAATATTTTGGTGGTTTTAAAAAAGGAGAACAACGCTTTTGAACTAAAAGAAAACGAGTTTGCACAACCTCAAAATGTGGCTCATATTTCTGGGGGTTCTGTTTCTGAAATTATCAAATTATTAGAAACTCATTCGCAGGAAATAATTAAAAAATTCAAGAAAACAGAAATAGCTGAAAACCAAAAACGTATTGCAAAATCGTTATTAAACGATACGAAAATAAAAACCAAATTTAAAGCGAGTTTAAAATTACCTTCGGCGTACCGTTATATTATTGAAGAGGAAAAGTTTTTTTGGATTCGAAAAGAGCTTACCTCCGGAAATGCTAGTCTATTGATATATGAAGTTCCCCTGAGCACTATTCAGAAAGATTCGAATACAATGACCAATATCATTCAAATGCGTGATTCTATTGGTCAAAAGCACATTCAGGGAACATTGCCAAATACGTTTATGGTTACTGAAGCAGCGTATTCACCCTATTTTTTTTACACAATTTTAGATGGTAAAAAAACCTATGAAACCAAAGGAACCTGGGAATTGAAAAACGATTTTATGGCCGGACCGTTTATTAACTATGCGATAAAAGACGAAAAAAACAATCGTTATTTAATTATTGAAGGGTTTTGTTACAATCCATCTCAATCAAAAAGAGATTTAATGCACGAATTAGAATCGATAATTAAATCGATTAAACTATTATAAATTTACGGGAAGTTTTAGCTTCCCTTTTTTTATGCAATTAACATTCCAAATAAAGCGTTTTAACGAGCTTTCGCTAACTGAACTTTACTTCGTGCTACAATTGAGAAGTGAGGTCTTTGTAGTGGAGCAAAATTGCGTTTATCAGGATATTGACGGGAAAGATGAAAAAGCCATTCATCTTATCGGAACATTTAACAATGAAATCGTTGCTTATGTCCGAATTTTTAAACCCGGTGATTATTTTGAAGCCGCCTCTATTGGCAGAGTAGTTGTCAAGCAAGCTTATCGCGACAGAAAATGGGGTTATGATTTGATGCAGGAAGCCATTGAGGTGACAAAAACGGTTTTAAATGAAACTAATATCACGATTTCAGCTCAATTGTATTTGAAAAAATTCTATGAAAACTTGGGATTTGTTCAAACCAGCGAAATGTATCTCGAAGATGATATTCCGCATATTGAAATGAAAAAAAGCTAAAGTTTCGTTATCACTAATTCTACCCGACGATCCAATTCCGGACTTTTACCTAACGAAACCGTATTACCATATCCCTTAAAAGTTAATCGGTCTTTGGCAATTTTTTTACTAATCAAGTATTTATAAACGCTTTCAGCTCGGTTTTGAGATAATTTTCTTTTTTTAGTGGCTTTATCAATTGCTTCTTTATGGTTGGGAGGGGTACAACAAACATGCCCTTGTATTTCGATATGGAGATTTTTGTATTTATTTAGAAGTTTGGCCATTTTGTCTAATTCATTTTTGCATTTCACTGTTAAAACACTGCTTCCTCTTTCAAAAAGCATATCAGAAAGCACAATACGATCGCCAACAATATTGTCTTTAGTAAACGTTGGATAAACTCCCGGAATTTTTAAATCTTCCTTAGGCAACGGCTTTAAATTTAGTACCACATCAACACGTCTGTTTTTTGAACGAACAGCCGGAAGGTTATCAACAATATCATCCTCAATTAAGATTCTTCCTTTCCCTTCTATGGTGACAATGATTTTATTGGTAATACCGTTGTCGATAATTTTCGATTTTACTTTATTGGCTCTTTCAGTTGATAATTTTCTGTTATAATCATCTTTTCCAACATCGTCGCAATAACCAAAAATTTGAATACTTTCAATCCGTGTACTGTCAATTTTTTTAATGAAATCAACCATTTGTGAAGTTTGTTTTAAATCAACATCCGATTTATTCGTATCAAAATAGATGGATTGTACCATTTCCTCTTGAGCATAAAGTGAGAAACTGATGAAAAGCAGAAAAAATGCAAACCCGTGTTTTATCATTTTTTAAGTATTTTGTTATACTCTGTTTGATTGGCTAAAATCGAAGTTGCTTTTTTAACCTCACTATTATTTTGAATATAGTATTGATAAAGTCCTTCTTTATATTGGTAACGTTTTATCAATTCGTCTAGTATGAGTTTTTTAATTTCAGTCTGATTTTTATTCAATTGAATTTCTTCACTTTTGTGTAAAGCGGTCAATAAATTTTGATATTCAACCTTAATGTTTTCGTCTATTTTTTCCTTTTGAGCCGTTTCTAATGTTTTTTTCAATTGTTTTTCAGTCTCGGTATCAAAAGAGAAATTTTCTTTCTTTAAAAAGGTTTTAAAATCTATAAAATCTGCATCAGAAACTGTTGGAATTTTATTTCCTAAAGCAGGATTTTTATAATAATAGGAAGTCGCAAAATTAAATATAGCATCGTTTTTTTGAAGTGCTTCCGCAATGGAACTTAATTTAGTTTCTTCTAATTCCACATCCGGCTGAATACCTCCGCCATCATAAACCGTTCTTCCCTTTTTGGTTTTAAAAGCATTAAAGTTTTTTGCTTCCGTTTTTATGGCTTTTCCTTCTGCATCTTTTTTGGAATAATCCAATGCTTGAATACATCTTCCGGAAGGTGTATAATATCTGGAAATAGTTACTTTTACTTGTGTTCCATAGGTTAAATCTAATGGGCGTTGAACTAATCCTTTACCAAAACTTCGACTTCCAACCACAACTGCACGATCCAAATCTTGTAAAGCACCGGAAACAATTTCACTGGCGGAAGCACTTTTTCCATCCACTAAAATAACCAATGGAACATCTAAATCAATTGGATCACGGGTCGTTTTATAGGTTTGATTGTGTTTTTCAATTTTTGATTTAGTCGTCACTATAATTTCGCCTTTGGGCACAAAAAGATTACAGATATTTACGGCTTCTCCTAATAATCCGCCGGGGTTTCCTCGAAGGTCTAAAATGATTTTTTCGGCTCCTTGGGTTTTTAAATCCATTAGAGCAGCTTGGGTTTCAAAAGTGGCTTTTCTGTTAAATTGAGAAAGCACAATATAACCCGTTTTTTCATCAACTTTCCCATAAAATGGGACCGCTTTTACTTCTACTTCATCTAAAATTAAGGTGGCAGTATTCATTTTGCCTTGTCGAATGAATTTTACTTCCACTTTTGCATTTTTTGCTCCTCGCATTAAAGCCGAAGCATCTTCTTTGTAATCTTTTAATTCTACGTCGCCAATTTGAATAATTTCATCGCCTGCTTTAAGCCCTGTTTTGTCGGCAGGATAATTTTTATAAGGTTCTTTAATAATGATTTTTCCTTCTTTACGGGTAATCATTGCACCAATTCCCGTGTATTCGCCCGTGTTGTTGATTTTAAATTTAACCACATCAGCTTCGTTGAAATAATTAGTATACGGGTCTAAATCGGCTAGCATACTTTTGATGGCTTTATCCATCATTTCACCCGGATTGGTTTCGTCTACGTAGTTCATGTTAACCGTTTTAAACAAATTGGTAAAGATTTCAATTTGTTTGGCAATTTCAAAAAAATCTTCTTTGAATCCGACTCCTATAAATAAAAATCCGGAAAGAATAACCGGAATAATATAGCGTTTTTTAAATCTTAAAAGCATGAGAAATAATGGTATTATTTTTTTAATATTTTTTACAGAAAGAATAGGGCAACTAAATTAAGAATTAAATTGAGATAAACTGTTGTTAATACGTTAAACCCTTTTTCGAATAATTGAAAGCACAAATAACAAGCCAAACATTAGGCGGATTTTATTTCCTTAATAAATTTTTCAAAAAGCAAAACGGTTTTTTTATTCATTTCCTCAAATGGCATGGCTTCTTTTGTTTGGTAGAAAAACATAATAGCATATGGTTTATCTAAATTTTCCAATAAAAGATGTTTATTCAAACGATAACATTCACGAAGCAAGCGTTTATAATAGTTTCTGTCGACAGCAAGTTTAAAATGTTTTTTAGAAACCGAAACACCAAATTTAATTTTTTCCTCATCTTCTAATTCTACAGGAACGTAAACCAACCGCAACGGATATTTTGACACTGTTTTTCCTTCCGAAAAAAGTAAATCCAGCTGCTTTTGGCTTTTGAGTTTTTCGTGTTTGGGATAAGAAAATGACATTTGAATTCGATTACTTTGAAAAGCAAAGGTAATCAGAACGAATTAAATTTTGCCAAATGAGTTTTGAGGAATTAAATTACGGGTTAGAACTCGACGGGAATTCACTATTAATAAAGTTTTCTAATAAATCTCTTTCCGCAAAATCAGGGAATTTTTGTAAAATTTTTACCGCTGTTTGTTTCGCTTTTATGGTGTTTTTGTTCTTAATATAAAATTGAAATAATTCAACATAATATTCTTGAATTAACGGGAAATTTTGAACTAATTGATTAAAATAATTCTCAGCTTGTTTTTTATTCCCTAGGTAATCATAAATTTTAGCAAGATTTAAAATGATTCTATCATTCGGAGTGACATTGTTTTTTGCTTTTTCCAAATAAACAACGGCTTTTTTATAATCACCATATTCAGCTATTAGCAATCCAATATCAAAATAAGCATAACTGTTTTTCGGATTATTTTGAAGATAGGTTTCTAAAACGGATATGGCTTCACTTTTTTTATTGGTATTGTTATATAAATAAGCTAAATTGTAATACGCTTGCGTTAATTCTTTATCTTGGTTTATGGTTTTTAAATAATAATTTTCGGCTTTTTTGGAATCATTTTGACTTAAATAATAATTACCCAAATTTAATTTTGCATCCGGAAAATCACTGTTATAAGTCAGTATGGCCAAGTATTCTTTGATGGCTTTATCATAAGCAGATTGATAAGCAGCCGTTAAAAAACTTTTGTTTTCTGCAATTTTTATGGCGGCAGTTGAACGAATTCCTTTAATTGGGTCTTTTAATAAAGCCAATAGTTGTGATGAATTTGTGTTATCTATTTTTGAATTAAATACACTTTGGTAGCGTAATGCTGTTTTTTTATTAGTAAGAAACGGGTTTAAAATAGGCTGGCTTTGTTCTGGATAATTTAATCGTAAAACATCCATGGCGGTTTGTCGGACAATGATCGGTTTTTGCTCATCATTGATGATAATTTTTAGTTCATCTATTGCAGACGGATCTTGTAACTCGGCTTTATGGAATGTAAAGCCGTAATGGTCTTTTGTTTTTGTTCCATACCAAAGACTTGTTTTTTCTACAGCCCAATCAACCGATTTATCTTTGTGACACGAATTACAAGCATTAGGTGAATTTGTAACTTTAGAAATATCCGGTCTTGGAATTCGTAAACTGTGGTCTCGTCTGAAATGTCTTCCCATAAAATATTGACCGGGCATGTGGCAATCAACGCAGGAAGCACCGGGTTTATTTTTGTCGTGATGATGATGTTTTTCGCTGTCATATTGAGTTGGAAGATGACATTGGGTACACAATTGATTGTCTTGAAATTTCACTTTTCCCGAATGAACATTATGACAATCAGTGCATTTCACACCTTTTTCATGCATTTTGCTTTGGCTAAATGAACCGATTTCAAAATCTTCTTCTTTGATTTGACCATCTGAATGATAATTTGGGAAGCCAACGGTCGCAATAGCCATTTGTTCATGGGTATGCTCCCAATTGTAGTCGTAATCACCATAAATACTTCTACGCGAATGGCAACGAACACAGGTTTCTATTTGCGACTTATTATCACTGTTTTTAAATTTTTTAACAAAACCATAATTAGCAATATCCATTTCTTTATCAGCAGTCCATTTTAAATGAAATTCTGCCGGGCCATGACAAGCCTCACAATTCACACTCAATTGGCTCCAAGTAGTTTTGTAGGAATCCGTTTCGGGATTATAGTTTTTTTTGAGATTTGTGGTGTGACATTCGGCACACATACTGTTCCAATTATAGGCTTGATTAGTCCAATGGAGCCAATTACCATGATCTATACTTAGATTTTTATAAACCTCATCAGACATGTAATACCATTCTTTTTTTACAACATCCCAGGTTAACGAAAGGACTTGAAGCCTGCCTTGTTCAAATTCAACCAAGTATTGTTGAATTGGATGATAACCAAAAGTGTATTTTACCTGAAATTCTTGCATGGTTCCGTTTGGCCCATCGGTGATAACATAAAACGCATCATTTTTTTTAAACATTTTATGCGTTTGACCATTTCTAACCAATTGAGCGTTGTTAAAATCAGCTAAAACATTTGCTTCGTTCACTTCCAGCATTGCTTTAGCATGGTGTGAATGTTCCCAGTCTTTAACTTCTTTTTGATGACATCCAACACAAGTTTGGTTGCCCACAAATGCAGCTTTTGCGTTATGCAAATCTACAATGGCAACATATTCATTTGATTTATTGCAGGAAATTAAACCCACCAATAAACCAAAAAGAACAAACAACTTTAATTTCATGAAATGAATTTAATAACAAACGAGTAAGAATCAAATCTACAACTTATTCTTAATTAAAAGAAAGAAGGAATTTAAAATACCTATTTCTTTTCAAATAAGTTATTTTCCTTATTCACATCAGCCATCAAGCCACTCGGGTCAATCACCACCGATTTAATTTTGGCTTTTCCTTGCGAAAGCGTGAATTCATAGGTTGGATACGCCCAATGCCAGCCTTTCAAAACGGTTCTTTTTATTTGTGGATACGGATTTTCTTTTTCCCAACGCATCAGAGGATTAGGAATATAAAAACTTTCCACAGTACCATCTTCATAGGCAACTAAAATATCTAACGGCATTGGCATTCTTCCGATGCGTTCTAAAGTAATTTTACCGCTGTTATCAATGTTTTTAATACCATAATCAATTGTGTTGGTGGTTTGGGTCCAATCCACTAAATACCAATCTAAAACAGCACCGGAAACACGCTCTGCGGTGCGTTTAAAATCATTTGGAGTTGGATGGGTAAATTGGTAATCATAATAAAATCGTTTTAAGGTTTTCATCATGTTTTCAATACCAATCACATAACCCAATTGTGTCAAAAAAACGGTTCCTTTACTGTAAGATGAAATACCATAAACCATGTTTTCGTCGTAACGGTCAGCATGTGTGGATTGTGGCTGTTCTTTACCGGAAGTAACCATGTAAAAATAATTGTTGTAGCTACTTAAAAACGGATTTTCATCGTCTTTTTTATTTTTAGAAGGCATTACTTCAGTCATTGCTAAATCTGAAATGAAAGAAGTAAATCCTTCATCCATCCATTCATGTTTACTTTCGTTGGTTGCCAAAACATGTTGAAACCAAGAATGAGCCATTTCGTGAGCTGTTACACCAACTAAACTTCCAACGGAACGTTTTCCGGTGATTAAGGTGCACATCGCATATTCCATACCACCATCACCACCTTGAATAACAGAATATTGTTTGTATGGATATGGTCCTATATTTTTATTAAAAAAAGAAAGCAATTCAGCAGTTTTGGGCTGCATAGCTTTCCAATTTTCAACATATTCTTTATCGTTTTTATATAAAAAATGAAGTTCAACACCATTTTCTCCAATAATTTTATCATGTAAAAAATTATTATCGGCACCCCAAGCAAAATCGTGCACCATAGGAGCCACAAAATGCCAAGTTAAGGTTTTGGTTTTTTTAGCATGTTTGACTTCAATTCCTTCGTCTTGATAGCCGTGACCGATTTCGTTTTTGTTTTGCAAATAACCGGAAGCTCCGAGGGTATAATTTTTATCAATTGTAATTTTTACATCATAATTTCCCCAAACACCATGAAATTCTCTTCCGATATAAGGATCAGCATGCCAACCTTCAAAGTCAAATTCACAGATTTTTGGATACCATTGCGTCATCGAAAGTGCTACACCTTCTGAGCTATTTCTCCCGGAACGACGAATCTGTTCAGGAACTTGCCCGTCAAAATTTAAGGAAAATATAGTTTTTGATTTAGGCAAAATCGCTTTAGCTAAAGTTACTTCTAAAATGGTTCCGACTACTTTTGTTGTAGCCAATTGACCATCTTGTTTAAAATTTAAAATTTTTAAATAACCAATTTGTTCCGGTTTTAAGGAAGAAATTTTACTTTCTTTTACTTCTTTATCCGCAACTTTAAATGATTTAACCATTCGTTTATCAGGATCTTTGATGGTTTGCAGTCGAATGTCCATTTCACTTCCGGGCTGAAAAGCATTGGGATACAAATGAAAAAATACTTTAGTCAAAGTGTCATTTGAATTATTGGTGTATTCTAAAATTTGATTTCCGGTATATTGAAAAGATTTAACATCCATCTCCACTTCCATTTTGTAATCAGCCTGTTGTTGCCAATAACCCGGATTTGGATTGTTTTGTGCAGAAAGAATGTTAGCAAAAGATAATGTTATTAAGAATGCAATTTTTTTCATAGAATTTATTTTGACATTTTATCAGCCATTAAAAGGGCGTTGTAGGCATTCACAATTTTTCCGGTTACAGATAATTCGTTAAAAGGAATTTTATTTGAAGCATCTCCGCCCACAATAACTGTTTTAGAAATTGCAACACCACTTTCTTTCAATATTTGTTTTACTTGAGCAGCTGTTAATTTTGGGTAATATGAACGAATTAAAGCAGCCACACCGGCAACATTTGGTGCCGCCATGGATGTTCCTTGTTCGAATTTGAATTGATTATTTGGTATTGTAGCATATATTTTTACACCAGGAGCAAAAACATCAACATCGGTTTTTCCATAGTTTGAAAAATCAGCCACTAATTTTGAACCATATTCATAATTTAAGGCTCCAACTTTGATATAATTTGTAGCAATTTCTGTTTCACCAATGCGATCGTTTGGATAACTTTCTACCTCATTCAAATCTTCAGCATCATTTCCGGCAGCATGAACAAATAGTACATCTTTGCTTGCAGCATATTTAATAGCGTCATAAACCCATTCTTTGTGTGGAGAAAATCCTTTTCCAAAACTACCATTAATAACTTTAGCTCCATTATCCGCGGCATATCGAATAGCTAAGGCAATATCTTTATCATATTCATCACCATTTGGAACAGCTCGAACAGCCATTATTTCAACATTGGTGGCCACTCCGTCTCCACCTAAATTGTTCCCTCTCACTTGAGCAATGATTCCGGCTACATGAGTTCCATGCATGGCATATTTTTTATTTGGTCCCCAAACTTGGTTGTTTCCGTAGGATGTTTTAGAAATATCCTCCGCATTATCACCTAATATTTTTCGCCCGTCATACTCCAAGTTCAAGTTGTAATTCAATTGATCATAGATGTAATCTTTAAATTCATCTAATTCTTTCACAAATTCCTCACGCGAAGTAGTTGCTAAAACCTGCATCATAACCATTTTATAATTTCCCAACGTTGGGTTAGTTGTCAAAATGGATTTTACCTCTTCTAGCGTGTAATTTTCTTTTTTTAAATGTTCCGCTATGCCTTTGTCAGCGGCTAGAATGAAATCTAATTGTTGTTTGTTACCAAGAGCTTCTTGTTTTTTCTCATCCATTTTTTTCTGAGCATTTTTGAATGTTTCAGAACCATCATCTCCTTTTTTCAAAATTCTAGTCAATTCCAGGTTTTCATGAATCACATCACCTAAAAAATTCCAACCGTGAATATCATCAACATACCCGTTTTTGTCATCATCAATTCCATTACCTGCAATTTCTTTTGCGTTGGTCCAAACACGACCTTTTAAATCCTCATGTTCAATATCCGAACCACTGTCGATTACAGCAACAATTACTTTTTGACTTGGTTTATTTTTCAATAGTTCATTGTAAGCACGGTCAACACTCATTCCGGGAATGGTATCTTTAACGATGTCTAAATGACTCCAACGCAATAGTTCGGCATCAGAAATTTTACCGTTTTTCAACGGAACAGTTTCTGCATTTATTGGATTGATTTGAGTAAAAGAAACAGATTTTGTAGGTCCACAACCGGTTAAAATTAAGCCGGAAACGACTACAATAGAAAAAGATTTAATGTAATTCATGTTAAAAAATTTGAGGTAAAAATATAATTTTATAAAAGGATAAAAACGAGATTAACACTATCTTAAGACATCTTCCCATTTGAAAACCTCTTTTAGACGAACGCCTTTTTCTGTTTTTTCAACGGTAATGATTTCGTTGTGAGCATCGTGTTCTAAAAATAAATAGTAATTATTTTCAGCGGCAGCAATCATAAATTTTGCTTTTTCATCTAAAGTTAAAAGAGGTCTCGTGTCATAGCCCATCACATACGGTATCGGAATATGACCGGCTGTAGCTAACAAATCCGCACAAAAAACAATCGTTTTGTCTTGGTATTTGATGTGTGGAAGCATTTGTTTTTCGGTATGACCATCAGCGTAAAAAATGCCAAAATTTAATTCTTCTGAAAAGCCAAAATCAGCATTTGGTCTTTTGATAAAGTTCAACTGACCACTTTCTTGCATTGGAATGATGTTTTCATGTAAAAAAGAGGCTTTTTCACGCGAATTGGGTTTTGTTGCCCATTCCCAATGGTTTTCATTGGTCCAAAATTTTGCATTTTTGAAAGCGACTTCATATCCGGTCTTGTCATTGTTCCAATTCACACTGCCACCACAATGGTCAAAATGCAAATGCGTCATAAAAACATCCGTTACATCGTCACGATGAAATCCAAAATTTGCTAAGGATTTATCCAGTGAATGTTCACCCCAAAGAGAGTAATATCCAAAAAATTTATCCGATTGTTTGTTGCCCATTCCGGTGTCAATTAAAGTTAATCGTTTTCCATCTTCAATTAACAAACAACGGGCCGCAATGTCGATGAGGTTGTTTTCGTCGGCTGGATTTGTTCGGTTCCAAATGGTTTTCGGCACAACACCAAACATGGCTCCACCATCGAGTTTAAAGTTTCCGGCTTCTATGGGATATAATTTCATAATAGTTATGTTTTGATAAAATGTTTCGCAAATTACTAAAAACATACGTTTTACAAGGCCTATAATAGTTATTTTCTATCAAAACATTAGTTATAAAAATGTTATAAATTGTTTTAATTTTCTTGTTTTGGTGTATATTTGCTCTTTATTTAGACAAAATCAAAATAGCAAATGATAAAAGTTTCAGATACAGCTAAAAAGAAAATCATCGATTTGATGCAAGATGATGGCTTTGATGCCGCTCGGGATTACGTTCGGGTAGGGGTTAAAAGCGGTGGTTGTTCCGGTTTGTCTTATGAATTAAAATTTGACAAAGAAATAGGAGAAAACGATAAAGTATTCGAAGACAACGATATAAAAGTAGCCGTTGAAAAGAAAAGTTTTCTCTATTTAGCCGGAACAATTTTAGAATTTTCAGGAGGACTTAACGGCAAAGGATTTGTTTTCAATAATCCAAATGCGAATAGAACATGTGGTTGCGGTGAAAGTTTTTCACTTTAAAATTAAATTATTTTCAACCCTGATAGAGTTCAAAACTCTGTCAGGGTTAATATAAAAAAAAATGGCAAAATATACTGAAGACGACTTAAAAGTCGAATTAGAAACCAAAGAATACGAATACGGATTTTACACCGAATTAGACTCGGAAACGTTTCCTATTGGTTTAAACGAAGATATTGTTCGGGCGATTTCTAAGAAAAAAGAAGAACCACAATGGATGACAGATTGGCGTTTGGAAGCGTTTCGAGCTTGGGAAGAAATGATTGAACCGGAATGGGCAAATGTCCATTATGAAAAACCTGATTTTCAAGCAATTTCCTATTATTCTGCTCCTAAGAAAGCCGATCCTAATAAAACATTAGATGATGTTGATCCGGAATTACTCGCGATGTATAAAAAGCTTGGAATTTCAATTGATGAACAGAAAAAGATGAACAATGTAGCGATGGATATTGTGGTCGATTCGGTATCGGTGGCAACAACTTTCAAAAAAACATTGAACGAAAAAGGGATTATTTTCTGTTCTATTTCAGATGCAATCAAAGAACATCCTGAATTGGTTCAAAAATACCTTGGAACTGTTGTTCCGCAAAAAGACAATTTTTATGCCGCTTTAAATTCAGCCGTTTTTTCAGATGGAAGTTTTTGTTACATACCAAAAGGAGTTCATTGTCCGATGGAATTATCAACCTATTTCCGAATTAATCAAGCCGGAACAGGTCAGTTTGAACGAACCTTATTGATTGCAGATGAAGGCAGTTATGTATCTTATTTAGAAGGTTGTACCGCTCCAAGTCGTGATGAAAATCAATTGCATGCCGCTGTCGTTGAATTAATTGCAATGGATGATGCTGAAATTAAATATTCAACGGTTCAAAACTGGTATCCCGGAAATAAAGAAGGTAAAGGTGGCGTTTTTAATTTTGTGACTAAACGTGGTATTTGCGAGAAAAACGCAAAAATTTCTTGGACACAAGTGGAAACCGGTTCTGCCATTACTTGGAAATATCCTTCCGTAATTTTGAAAGGAAACAATTCGATTGGCGAATTTTATTCGATTGCCGTAACCAACAATCACCAACAAGCCGACACCGGAACGAAGATGATTCATTTGGGGAAAAACACTAAATCAACTATTATTTCTAAAGGAATTTCTGCTGGAAAATCAAATAATAGTTACCGTGGTTTGGTTCGAATTAGTGCCAATGCCGACAATGCCCGAAACTTTTCGCAATGCGATTCGCTTTTGATGGGAAATAATTGTGGAGCACACACGTTTCCGTATATCGAAAGTAAAAATACAACTGCTAAAATTGAACACGAAGCAACAACTTCTAAAATTGGAGAAGACCAAGTTTTTTATTGTAATCAACGTGGTATTCCAACCGAGAAGGCAATTGCGTTAATTGTAAACGGTTTCAGTAAGGATGTATTGAATAAATTACCGATGGAATTTGCCGTAGAAGCTCAGAAATTGTTAGAGATTTCGTTGGAAGGCTCTGTTGGATAATTTGAAAATGAGATAATTTGAAAATTTGAAAATGGAAGAAAAAGAAAACGTAATTATAAAATTAACTTTTCAGTTTGCCTTAGATGTTATAAAGTATTCAGAAGGTTTACAAGAAAACAAAAAATTTGTAATTGCTAATCAGCTTTTAAAATCAGGTACTTCAATTGGGGCAAATATCAGAGAAGCTCAAAACGCTGAGAGCAAAGCAGATTTTATTCATAAGTTTAAAATAGCGGCGAAAGAAATTGAAGAAACGATTTACTGGTTAGAACTCTGTAAGTTTTCAGAAAATTATCCTGACGTAAGTCAATTACTAGAACAAATTAATAATATATCAAGAATAGTCAATAAGATAATAATAACATCAAAACAAAAATAAACTTGGAATTTCCAAATTTCCAAATTATCTAATTTCCAAATTAATTATGTTATCAATAAAAAATTTACACGCTTCCATCGAAGACAAAGAAATATTAAAAGGAATCAATCTTGAAATCAAAGCCGGAGAAGTACACGCCATCATGGGACCAAATGGTGCCGGAAAATCAACACTTTCCTCTATTATTGCCGGAAATGAAAATTACGAAGTAACTGAAGGCGAGATTTTATTAGAAGGTGAAGATATTTCTGAATTAGCTCCTGAAGAAAGAGCTCATAAAGGTATTTTCCTTTCTTTTCAATATCCGGTCGAAATTCCTGGTGTTTCAGTAACGAACTTCATGAAAACAGCCATTAACGAAAGCAGAAAAGCCAACGGGAAAGAAGAAATGCCGGCCAATGAAATGCTGAAACTCATCCGTGAAAAATCAGAATTATTAGAAATTGATCGTAAATTTTTATCCCGTTCATTAAACGAAGGTTTTTCGGGTGGAGAAAAAAAGCGTAACGAAATCTTTCAAATGGCAATGCTGGAACCCAAATTGGCCATCTTAGACGAAACCGATTCCGGTTTAGACATCGATGCGTTACGAATTGTTGCCAATGGTGTAAATAAATTAAAGAGCAATGACAATGCGGTTTTAGTCATCACGCATTACCAGCGTTTATTAGACTATATCATCCCTGATTTTGTACACGTTTTGATGGACGGAAAAATCGTAAAATCCGGCGGAAAAGAACTTGCTTTGGAGCTAGAAGAAAAAGGTTACGATTGGATAAAAAGTGAATTGGTTTAAAATTTGTTTCAAGTTTCAAGTTTCAGGTTTTTAACCGTCAATTTAGTATAAACCATTTGAATATATATAAGCCATGGCAACAATTACAAAGTTTGAAGATTTAGAAATTTGGCAAGAAGCCAGAAAACTAGCAAAAGAAATTTATATAATTTCTAAAGAGACTGATTTAAAAACAGATTTTAGATTTAAAGAACAAATAAAAGCATCATCAGGTTCAGTGATGGACAATATTGCAGAAGTATTTGAAAGAGATGGAAACATTGAATTTCGTCAGTTTTTATCCATTGCAAAAGGGTCTGCCGGAGAATCAAGGTCACAATTTATAGACTTTATGATTACGAATATATTTCAGTAGAAAAGTTTGAAGATTTGAAAACGAAATATGAAAATTTAAGTGGTAAGATAAAAAACTTTATAACTTATTTAAACAAAAAAGATTTTAAAGGTAACAAGTTTCAATAACCTGAAACCTGAAACCTGAAACTTGAAACCAACAAATGGAACTAAAAGAAAAACTCATATCATCCTTCATGGCTTTTGAAGAAAAAGTTGACGTAACGGCACAGTTACACGACATTCGAACTTCTGCCATAAAAAACTTTGAAAATAAAGGTTTCCCAACCAAAAAAGAGGAAGCTTGGAAATATACATCACTCAATTCCGTACTAAAAAACGATTTTTCTGTTTTTCCAAAACGGGAAAATTCAATTGAATTCAAAGACGTAAAGAAATTTTTTCTACACGAAATTGACACGTACAAATTAGTGTTTATAGATGGGAAATTCAGTTCGTTTATGTCGTCAACAACGCACGAAGGAATTGACGTTTGCTTACTTTCTTCAGTATTGACAAAGCCAAAGTATAAAATGGTTTTGGATAATTTTTTTAACAAAATTGCCAGTAAAGAAGAAAGTTTAACCACGTTAAATACTGCTTTTGCACAAGAAGGAGCGTTCATCAACATCCCTAAAAGTAAAGTGGCCGATAAACCAATTGAAATCATTCATTTTTCCACCGGCGTCGAAAGTGCGTTGATGGTTCAACCTCGAAATCTGATTATCGTGGGCGAAAATGCTCACGTGCAAATCATCGAACGCCATCAATGTTTGAACAATAATCCGGTGTTGACCAATTCGGTGACGGAGATTTTTGCTCAAAAAAGAGCGATTGTCGATTATTATAAAATTCAAAACGACGAACAAACGGCGAATTTGATTGACAACACTTATATTTCTCAAAAACAAGAGAGTAGAGTGGCTGTTCATACTTTTTCTTTTGGCGGAAACATTACCCGAAACAACTTGAATTTCTTTCATTTTGGTGAGCGAATCGATTCCACCTTAAAAGGAATCACGATTATTGGCGACAAGCAACATGTAGATCATTACACTTTAGTGAATCACGCGACACCCAATTGTGAAAGCCATCAAAACTATAAAACCATTTTAGGCGGAAGTTCCACCGGTGTTTTCAACGGAAAAATTTTCGTAGAAAAAGAAGCTCAAAAAACCGATGCTTTTCAGCAAAACAACAATATTTTGTTAAGCGACAAAGCCACGATTAACGCCAAACCGCAATTGGAAATTTTTGCCGACGATGTCAAATGTTCACACGGTTGTACCATCGGTCAGTTAGACGAAAGTGCAATGTTCTACATGCAACAACGCGGCATCCCGAAAAAAGAAGCCAAAGCGTTATTGATGTACGCATTTTCCAATGAAGTCATCGAAAGCATCAAAATTCCAGAACTAAAACAACGTATCACGAAGATTATTGCAATGAAGTTGGGAGTTAATTTGGGGTTTGATTTGTAAAATTTAACCGCAAAGAAAAATAAGATTTACGCAAAGGACGCAAAGTTTGGATAAATAAGCTTTGCGTCCTTTGCTGATTTTTACTTCGTGTTCTTTGTGGTTAAAAATTACTTAACACTTGAAATAATGCCGCTCATCATCCCATTAAAATCAAAATCTTCATCTTCCGTTAAACCAAAACGAACAATCACCAGATCTTTAGACGGAATAATAATCACTTTCTGACCTTGAAATCCACCACAGAAATACATGTCTTTCGGTACATCAGGATATTTTCCGCCGGCGTTCAACCAAAAATGACCACCATATTCTCCCTTGGAAGTTGGTGTAGGAGTCGCCACATACTTCGCCCAACTTTTATCAAAAAGCTGTTCGCCATTCCAGTTGCCTTCATGTAAATAAAGTAAGCCAAATTTAGCCCAATCACGAGCTGTTGCCCAGCCGTAAGAAGAACCAACAAAGTTTCCGAACATATCAGGTTCAATCAACATCGAATGCATTCCGATTTTATCAATTAAAGACGAATACCAAAAATCTAAATAATCCTGATGATTTTTAAATTGTCGTCGCAAAATTCCCGAAAGCAAATTGGTCGTTCCGGAAGAATAATTCCAATGTTTGTTGGGTTCAAATGCAGCCGGTTTTTCTAATTGTACTTTCGCCATATCATCAGCTAAAAATAGCATTTTAGTCACATCTGAGATATTACCATAATCTTCATTCCATTCCAAACCGGAATTCATTTGAATCAAATTATGCAACGTAATTTTAGAACGTGAATCATTAACCCATTCAGTTATTGGAGCAGGTTTATTAATGTCTATTTTCCCTTGGTACTGCAAAATTCCAAAGTAAGTAGCTGTAATACTTTTGGTCATCGACCAACCCAAAAATTTTGTGTTTTTAGAAAAACCCTCTTCATACTGTTCAGCAATAATTTTGTCTTTATAAATCACTAAAAGAGCTCTTGTTCGTTTGATTTTTTTACCTTTTTGATCAAAAGCATTAGCAACGGCCAGATTTAGTTTTTCATAATTTACCTCTGGCAACAGTGAGTCTTTTGGCTCAAGATTTCCATATGGAAAAGGTAAGTTAGTTTCAATTTTTGTACGTTTTGGAATCAAATACGGTTTTGTTTCATCAAAATCATCATTAATCAAAGTAGCTCCTAAGCCTTCTCTGTAAATTGCTTTTCGTTTTTTCAGTCCAAAAGCAGAGGAAATTACAAATTTATCTTGTTCGTTGATTTCATTGGTTGCCAGTCGAACATTGTCAATATCATTGTCGCCATTTTCGATGATTTCCAACGAACGCCCATCAATAAAATGGCCGGAAGCAACACTTTTTGCCGAAAAACCGGAAACAATATCCAATTTTGGATATGTTGTTATGCCAATGTAAATAATAAAAAGTAAAATGGCGATACCAAGAAATTTGAAGAATTTTTTCATTTGAAATTTATTTAATGCAATGTATAAAATTATCTCAAATGAAAACTAAAACTTGAGATTTTCACTTGACACAATTCATAAAAATTCGTGAATTGGTGGTAAATAAGGAATCCTTTTTACTACTTTTGTATTTAGAATTTTTCTAAATAAAGAAATGTTAGACATCTATAAAATAAGAGCCGATTTTCCGATACTATCTCAAAAAGTAAATGGAAAGCCACTCGTTTATTTCGATAATGCAGCTACTTCGCAAAAGCCAATTCAAGTCATTGAAGCTGAAGCGAATTATTATAAAGAAATTAATGCCAACATTCATCGTGGTGTTCACACATTGAGTCAGTTGGCAACCGATGCCTATGAAGCTTCACGATTAAAAATTCAAAAACATATTAATGCCAAATCAAGTCACGAAGTGCTTTTTACTTCCGGAACTACGCATGGAATTAATTTGGTGGCTAATGGATTTGTAAGCTTTCTCAAATCGGGAGATGAAGTGATGGTTTCGGCTTTAGAACACCACAGCAACATCGTTCCGTGGCAAATGTTATGTGAAAAAACCGGAGCCAAATTAGTTGTTATTCCGATGAACGAATCAGGAGAATTGATTCTTTCAGAGTATGAACGTTTACTTTCAGCCAAAACGAAAATTGTAACGGTAAATCATATTTCCAATGCGTTGGGAACAATAAATCCAATCAAGTGGATGATTGAAAAAGCCCACGAGGTTGGAGCAGCAATTTTAATTGATGGAGCTCAAGCAACTCCGCATTTAATACCCGATGTTCAAGAATTGGATTGTGATTTTTATGTTTTTTCAGGACATAAAATTTGCGGACCAACCGGAACCGGAATTTTGTATGGAAAAGAAGCTTGGTTAAATAAATTACCGCCTTATCAAGGTGGTGGTGAAATGATTGCGACAGTTACGTTTGAAAAAACAACCTATGCCGAATTGCCACATAAATTTGAAGCCGGAACACCCAATATTGCAGGTGGAATTGTACTTGGAACGGCTATCGATTATCTAAATGAAATCGGTTTTGACAATATTGCAGCCTACGAGCAGGAATTGTTAGAATTTGGAACCAAACGATTATTGGAAATTGAAGGTTTAAAAATATACGGTACGTCAGCACATAAAACTTCAGTAATTTCGTTTAATGTTGGCGATATTCATCCGTATGACATTGGTACGATAATTGACAAATTAGGAATAGCAGTTCGCACCGGACACCATTGTGCTCAACCGATTATGGATTTTTATAAAATTCCGGGAACATTAAGAGCTTCGTTTGCTTTTTATAATACAAAAGAAGAAATCGATGCATTAGTGGAAGCGGTAAAAAAAGCTCAAATGATGTTGAGTTAACCTTTAAATAAAATAAAAATGAAAACAATTTTTACTATTTTTTTAACCGTTTTTTTAGCCAAAAGCTGTGCTAATGAAAATGGAGATATAGACAAAGCGGTTGTTGAATATGAAGCAACGTCAAGAGGTTTTTATAAAAATATAAAAATTGAAGACAAAAAGCTTTTTGTCATAAACAACAGAAATGAAAAGCCGGTTGAAGTTTCGCTTTCAAAAAAGGAATGGAATGAATTAGTGGATGCATTCAAAGAGATTAATCTGGAAGAAATGAAGAATTTGAAAGCTCCCACTGAAAAACGATTATACGATGGTGCTGCTCATGCAAATATTACAATAATATTAGATGGGAAAACCTATACCACAGATGGTTTTGACCACGGTTATCCACCAAGTCAAATTGAGAACTTTATCAGTAAATTAATTTTTTTAACGATCAAGGAATAAGTATGACCATCAAAGAAATACAAAATGAAATTGTTGACGAATTTTCAATGTTTGACGATTGGATGCAACGTTATGAGTACATTATAGAACTCGGAAAGGCGTTACCCTTGATTGATGAAAAGTTCAAAACGGAAGAAAATATTATCAAAGGTTGTCAGTCGAAAGTTTGGCTACAGGGTGAAGAAAAAGAGGGCATAATTGTTTTTACAGCCGATAGTGATGCTATCTTAACAAAAGGTATTATTGCTATTTTAATTCGGGTTTTTTCTAATCAAAAACCAGCAGCAATTTTAGAAGCAAACACAGATTTTATTGATGAAATTGGTTTAAAAGAGCATTTATCGCCAACTCGTGCTAATGGATTGGTGTCAATGATAAAACAAATTAAAATGTATGCTTTAGCTTTTGAAGCGAAGCATTAAAAATTTCTTACCATATAAGGCATTTAAGGAAGTATAAGATTTATGAATTATACAAAAAAAGACTTAAAGGATTTAATTTATCAAGTAAATGGAGCTGCGATTGAAGTTCATAAAAGCCTTGGTCCCGGTTTACTTGAGAGTGTTTATCATAAATGTCTTAAACACGAACTTGAATTAAGAGAAATTAAATTTCAATCTGAATTATTAATACCGATTCAATATAAAGGTATTGAAGTTGATGCCGAATTAAGATGTGATTTTTTAATCGAAGACAGATTAATTGTCGAATTAAAATCTGTCACGGAAATGAAACCGATTTTTGAAGCTCAAATTTTGTCTTATATGAATTTATTAAAAATACCGATAGGGTTATTAATCAATTTTAATGTAACAAACATTTACAAAGAGGGTCAAAAAACGTATATAAACAATTTATATAATCAAATTTGGGATTAACTTATATTTCCTTATATGACTTATATGGTTAATAAAAGAGCTAAATTTAAATAAACAAAATGGAAGAATTTAAAGACGACATAAACCTAGGCGAGAATGTAGTAAAGGTACTTAAGGGAATTTACGATCCTGAAATTCCCGTAGATATTTATGAACTTGGATTAATCTACGACGTAATGATTAACGAAGACAATGATGTAAAAGTATTAATGACGTTAACGTCACCAAATTGTCCTGTTGCGGAAACATTACCTCAGGAAGTACAAGAAAAAGTAAAATCATTGGATGCTGTAAAATCATGCGAAGTAGAAATTACATTTGATCCACCTTGGACAAAAGATTTAATGAGTGAAGAAGCAAAATTAGAATTAGGGATGCTGTAAATTTGGTTTGAAGTTTCAAGTTTTTGAACCTGAAACTTCAAACCTGAAACAAAAATACATGGACGAAATCATCAACAAAGTAGCCAATTCCGCACTCGAAGTTTTCGATTTGGAAGAGTATTATCCTTCCGGAATTAGAACTGAAATTGATATTGCACAATGGCTTGAAGAGGGTTTTTTGTTGAAAGAAAAAGACTTCCGCGAAGCATTGAAAAATCATGATTGGTCTCAGTACCAAAATCAATTTGTTGCCATTTTTTGTTCAACTGAGGCCATTTTACCGGCTTGGGCAACTATTTTGGTTACTGTTTATCTTCAGCCGTTTGCCAAAAAAATAATTTTAGGAAAAAGAAGCGAGATAGACACCTTATTATATCTTGAAATTTTAAATCAAATTGACTATTCGATTTATTTAAACAAACCTGTTATTTTAAAAGGTTGCTCAAAAAGACCGGTACCGGAATCGGCTTATGTTTTAGCGGTTCAACATTTACAACTTTTTGCCAAAAGCATTATGTTTGGAGAAGCTTGTTCTGCAGTTCCGTTATTCAAAAAAGTAAAGTAAAGTAGCTTTCTTATTATCAGCTTGTTATATTATTTGCATGAATCATTTCAAATGTTAACTTTGCATCGCAAAATGTAAATTTAACAAAATATGAAGAAAATTATTCTTGCTTTATCAGTGTTTACCTTTTTTTCTATGCAAGCTCAAAAAGAGGTTGTGAAAGAAATTGAAAAAGTAACCAAGGCGGTTGAAGACACCACACGAACTCATGGATGGACTAAAAATGGAGAAATTACTTTCCTATTAAATCAATCAAGTTTTAGTAATTGGGCAGCCGGCGGCGAAGACAATCTTTCCGGAAATATCGGAATTAACTATGGTTTTAATTATAAAAGTTCTGATTGGTCTTGGGACAACAGAATAATTGCTTCCTATGGATTAGTCAAAACTCAAAATGCTGCTTTTGAAAAGAAAACAGACGACCGATTGGAATTTAATTCCTTAGCGGGAAAAAAAGCAAAAGGATATTGGTATTATTCATTTATCTTAAACTTTAGAACCCAGTTTACACAAGGTTATGACTATTCTACTGATGCAAACGGACAAGAAATAAGAGTTGAAAACACAAACTTTATGTCGCCGGGTTATTTAACTTTTGGTCCGGGTTTGTTATGGAAAAAGAGTGATAATTTTAAATTCAATTTAGCTCCACTTACCTCTAAAATGACTTTTGTAGACAACAGTTATACGTCTGGAGTGGGATATGTTGACGGAACTTATTTTGGAGTTGATGCCAATAAAAGTTTTCGTTATGAACTAGGTTTTTATGCCTCAGGATATTACAAATTTAACTTATTTGAAAATGTATCTGCCGAAAACTTTTTAACCTTGTATTCTAATTATTTAGAAGATCCACAAAATGTTGACGTTGATTATCAATTAAATTTGGTAATGACTATCAATAAGTTTTTATCAACCAATCTTTCCTTTCAAACCATTTATGATGATAATGCGTTCAGAGGATTTCAAATTCGTGAAGTTTTTGGTTTAGGGGTTAATTATAAATTCTAATTTTAGTTAAAAATAAAAAAATGGCTCTCAAAATTGGAGAGCCATTTTCTTTTTATCTAGATTTTAATCTTCAACGGCATCTTTGTAATCCGGATACAAGAATTTATTGTATGGGAAACGAGTGATGTGAATTTCTCGAACCGCTTCATATACAATTTCTTTGAATTCTTCAAAATTTTCTTTGTTAGTAGCAGAAATAAACAAGGCATTATTTTTACCTACATTACTCATCCATGTTTTTTTCCATTCTTCTAAAGAATAATGTTTAGAGGTTCTTTCGGTAACTAAATCGTCATCTGCTAAATGAACGGGCTTGTATGCATCTATTTTGTTGAAAACCATGATGATAGGTTTATCAGCACTTTTAATGTCCTGCAAAATTTGATTTACAGAGGCAATATGATCTTCAAAATCCGGATGCGAAATATCAACCACGTGAAGTAACAAATCGGCTTCACGAACTTCATCCAAGGTACTTTTAAATGATTCGACCAATTGAGTGGGTAATTTTCGAATAAATCCAACCGTATCCGATAATAAAAAATGCAAGTTTCGAATCACGACTTTTCGAACCGTAGTGTCTAGTGTCGCAAATAATTTATTCTCTACAAAAACATCGCTTTTTCCGATTGCATTCATCAAAGTTGATTTTCCCACGTTAGTATAACCTACTAAAGCGACACGAACCATAGCTCCGCGATTTCCGCGTTGTACCGACATTTGTTTGTCAATGGTTTTGATTTTTTCTTTCAACAAGGCAATTCGGTCACGAACTATTCGGCGGTCCGTTTCAATTTCTGTTTCTCCCGGTCCTCTCATTCCGATTCCACCTCGTTGACGTTCCAAGTGTGTCCACATTCCTGATAACCGAGGCAACAAATATTGACATTGAGCAAGTTCCACTTGTGTTCTTGCATAGGAAGTTTCTGCCCGTTGAGCAAATATGTCAAGAATCAAGTTAGTTCTGTCTAAAACTTTACAATCTAAGATTTTAGTGATATTTTTTTGTTGTGCAGGCGACAATTCATCGTCAAAAATGACGGATGAAATTTCATTTTCAACAATGTATCGATGAATTTCTTCAATTTTACCGGTTCCTAAAAATGTTTTCGGATGAGGTTTTTCTAATTTTTGCCAAAAACGCTTTACAACTTCACCACCGGCGGTAAAAGTAAGGAACTCTAATTCATCTAAATACTCGTTTAATTTAGTTTCATCTTGCTCTTTCGTAACAATTCCTACAACAATTGTTTTCTCAAAATTTATTTTTTCTTTTTCTAACATATCCTATAAATGTCTTGCAAAATTAGGCAATTCAAGCCGGTTTAAATCGAATTTTAACCATTAAAACAAATAATATAAAGGATGAATTTAGTTAAAATATAAAAAAAAGTTATCCAATTCTTAAATTTTGTTAAATTTGACGTTCTAAACCTACAAAAAATTAATCAAAACAACCTAAACTTTCATTTTATGAAAAGAATTACATTAGTTATACTATTGTTTTTACTGACGGGAGTGGGATATTCGCAGTTCAATCAGAACTTTGAAAGCGGTATTCCGGCAACATGGGCAGTATTTAACAATGGTTTAGGTACCAACACATGGACCACAACCACTGCGGTTACTACTCCGCCAACGGTATGTGAAGGTACAACAGCAGCCTTTATGAATGCTCGTCAAAACATTGGAGCGGGCAACACGTCTCAGAACTGGTTAGTTACCCCTCAGGTACTAGTACCGGCAAACGGACAGTTGTTCTTTCAAACGAGATCAACCATTAGTGGGCCAAACGATACAACGTATGAATTACGTTTATCCACAACTTCACAAACTAACACTGCAAGTTTTATCACTATCCAGTCATGGACAGAAGCAGAACTTAATGCAACATTTAATATTTGTGAGGAGAAACAAGTAAATTTAGCTGGTTTCGCTGGCACAAATGTTTACCTTGCTTTTGTTATCGTGATGAACCAACCTGCTGCCGGACTTACCGGTGACCGTTGGATTGTTGATGATGTACGTTTAGTAGAACAATGTATTAATCCTGAAAACATTACTGTAACCGGGATTACACAAACTAGTGCTATTATAAATTGGGATAATCCCGGAGGTGCTACTCAATTCGAAGTTTCAGTTGTTCCGGCTCCTGGTACTCCGGTTGCAGGTACTTTAGTAGGGCCAAGTCCTTACTTAGCAGAAGGATTATCACCTACTACACAATACCAAGTGTATGTTAGAGCAAAATGTGAATTTAGTTTTAGTGAATGGGTTGGACCGGTGAACTTTATCACTACAACGCCGGGAACAGCGTGTAATTCGGCGATACAAGTGCCGTCATTACCTTATTCAACTACGGATAACACTGCAAATTATCAAGATGATGTAGATGGAAGTCCGGGAGCATCCGGTTGTGGAACAACAGGAAATTTTTTAAACGGAAATAACGTTTATTATAGTTATACCGCAACAGCTACCGGTGTTATTAATTTAACTATGACACCAACAGGAAACAACTCTGGTATGTTTGTTTACAATAGTTGTACGAATGTTGGAGTAAGTTGCATCGCGGGTACTGTCAGTACTGCTGGTGCTCCATTGGTTATTGATTTACCGGTTGTCGATGGACAAACTTATTATATTGTAATTTCTACCAATGGTAATCCTAACACGATTCCATATACTTTATCTATTCAAGTTGTAAACTGTGCACCTCCAACCAATTTAGGAGCGGTAGGTGGTCAAACCAGTGCGGTTTTGAATTGGGATGCAAACGGAGCAACATCTTGGGAATATGCAGTTCAGGTATTGGGAGGAGTTATTCCAACCGGTGCAGGTGTTCAAACAAATGCTTTCCAAAATGTTAACGTAACAAATTTATTAGACGGAACCCCTATTCAAGCGGCAACTCAATATCAATATTGGGTGAGAAGAGATTGTGGTGACGGAACATTTAGTGCATGGGCAGGACCATTCTTGTTCAACACGACTATTTGTGACCCGGGTGATCAATGTATCTACACGTTTAGAATGAGAGATAGTTTTGGTGACGGATGGAACGGTGCCAGAATGCAAATAAGACAAAATGGAATTGTAATAGCAACTATTGGAGAAACGTTTACCGCAGGTGCAGGTCCGGTTGATATCCAAGTTTCTTTATGTGATGGAATACCATTTGATTTATTCTGGAGTGTGGGTGGAACTTTCCCTACGGAAGTTCGTGTTGAAATTTTCAACTCACCGGCTTTCAATCAATCATTGTATGCCATGACCGTGGCTTCTGCCGGCTTAGTAAATTCTGTTTTATATGCCGGAACAGTTGATTGTAATAACCCGGCTTGTTTGCCACCAACGGGAATTGTAGTAAACAATATTGGCGATACAAGTGCCAGTGTAAGTTGGACACCAATAACCGGTGTAACGCAATTTGAAGTAATAATTTTACCGGCTGGTTCTCCTGCTCCAACGGCAGCAAGCACCGGAACCGTAACTTCAGATAATCCATTTGCACTTCTAGGGTTGACATCAGCTACATTATATGATGTATATGTAAGAGCAATATGTTCTACACCAATACCTAGCAATTGGTCAGCTGTAACAACATTTAATACAACTATATGTCAGATTTCTGAACAATGTAACTATACTTTCAGAATGACAGATAGTTTTGGTGATGGATGGAACGGAGCCAGAATGTTAGTAAGACAAAACGGAATAACGGTTGCCACTATTGGAGCAACATTTACTGCAGGAGCCGGACCGGTTGATGTAGTGGTGCCATTATGTAATAACCTTCCTTTTGATTTATTCTGGAGTGTGGGTGGTACTTTCGCAAATGAAGTACGTGTGGCTATCATCAATGATTCAGCCCAACAAGTATTTAATATGAACGTGGCTTCTGCTCCATTAGTAGGAACCGTTTTATATACTGATACCTTAGTACAATGTGGTATTCCGGAATGTTTACCACCGTCTGGAGTTGCTATCAGTGCGATTGGGGATACTTCTGCTAATGTATCTTGGAATCCAATTCCGGGAATTACAGATTTCGAAGTAATTGTATTACCTGCAGGTTCTCCTGCACCAACTGCAACAAGTACAGGTACTGTTACTTCGGATAATCCTTTCACCATGTTGGGATTAACTGCTGCTACTCTTTATGATGTATATGTTCGAGCAATTTGTACAGAATCACCTAGTAGCTGGACTCCTGTAACTACTTTTAACACTACTATTTGTGCAGTTGTAGATCAATGTCTTTATACCTTTAGAATGAGAGACAGTTTTGGTGATGGATGGAATGGAGCCAGAATGATAATAAGACAAAACGGAATACCAGTTGCCACTATTGGAGCAACTTTTAATGCAGGTGCCGGACCGGTAGATGTACAGGTTCCATTATGTAATGGTGTTCCTATTGAATTATTCTGGAGTGTAGGTGGAACTTTCCCAACAGAAGTTCGTGTGGAAATCATCAACCCTTTTGCTCAGTCTTTATATAATATGACAGTGAATTCAGCTCCACTAGTAGGAACTATATTATACACAGGATTAGCAGATTGTATTAACCCTGAATGTATTCCACCATTAGCGATTGTAACTTCTAATATTGGAATCAATCAAATAAGTGTTGGCTGGAATCCAAATGGAGGAACAACTTTTGAAGTAATTGCATTACCGGCAGGTTCTCCTGCTCCAACGGCAGCTACTCCGGGAATATTAGCAACTTCAAACCCATTTGTTGTAACTGGTTTAGATCCAAGTACAGCATATGATTTTTATGTAAGAGCTTTGTGTACAGGACCAAACCCATCGAGTTTATGGGCAGGACCGGCAACAGCGACAACATTGCCGACATGTCCAGCACCAATTAACTTAATAGTAATAGGTGCAGATACAAATACAGCAACAATATCATGGACTAACATTGCTCCTGCTACTCTTTTTGAAGTAGTGGTTCAACCTGTTGGTTCAGGTATTCCAACTGTTGCGGGAGTTATTACATCAAATAACCCTTATGTCGCCACAGGTTTAAGTGCAGGATTTTATGAGTTTTATGTTCGTGCAATTTGTTCTTCAACAGATTTAAGTGCATGGGCAGGACCTCAAACTTTCTTTATCTTAGCATCATTGCCTGGTTGTGCAGGAGTTGATATTGATTTACAAACATCAACACCTGGTGTTCTGAATTTATGTCCGGGAGAAAGTTGTGTAGATTTATCAGCAACCTTCTTTGAAACGGGAGATACTACTACTTACAATGTTTCTTCAATACCATTTACACCACCATTCCCGTTTACAGGAGGTATTCCAACCTCAGTTGATATTGATGACAGATGGTCTAATGTAATTGATTTACCTTTTAATTTCTGTTTCTTTGGTCAAAATTATACCAAAGCATTAGTAGGTTCAAATGGTGTAATTTCATTTGATATACAAGGTGAAGTTCCTGGTGGAGCTCAAATTCCTGATGGATATTGTGCTTGGCCATTTACTCAAACTATTCCAAATGCAGCCTTCCCAATTAAAGCAGCTATTTATGGTCCTTACCAAGATATTAATCCGGCTGTAACGACACCTCCTGCACAACCAAGCATTAACTACCAAGTTTTAGGTACGGCTCCTTGTCGTGTTTTGGTCGTAAACTTCTCTGAAGTAGCACAATTTAGTTGTAATACAAGTGTGCCGTTACAAACAAGTCAAATTGTATTGTATGAAACGTCTAATGCTGTTGAGGTTTATGTTCAAAACCGTGTTCCTTGTTTAACTTGGAACGGAGGTAGAGCTGTTATTGGTATTCAAAATCAAGCGGGTACTCAAGCACATTTCCCTCCGGATAGAAACACCGGTACTTGGTCTGCTTCTAACGAGGCTTGGAGATTTACTCCGGCAGGACCATCAAACGTAACTTTCTCTTGGTTGAAAGATGGTGAATTTTACAGTAATGATTTAAGTATTAATGTTTGTGTTTCAGAAACAACAAGTATGACAGCTCAAGCTATCTATACAGCTTGTGGAGGTGAACAAACAATTACAACAGATACAGTTTTACTTAATGTTGTTGGTACAGAATTACCGGTACAAGACGATGTTACGGTTTGTGCAACGGTTGGTTATGAATTACCTACTTTGTTAGTTGGTAATTATTTTACAGAACCAGGCGGACAAGGAACACAATTAAATGCTGGTGACATTATAACTACAGATCAAACTATTTATGTTTATCTAGTAATTAATGGAACAAATGGAAATTGTACAAGCGAAGGAAGTTTTGATGTAATTACAACAACTGAAATTATACCTGAATTTGATCCGATTCCAAGTATTTGTTTGAATGGAACAGCTCCGGCACTTCCTCCAACTTCATTAAATGGAATAAACGGACTTTGGACACCATCAACTATAGATACTTCTGTTGAAGGAACTATAGATCTTCTCTTTGAACCTTTCGGATCTGAAGAATGTGTAACAAGTTATACTACTCAAGTAACTATTCTTCCATTTGATGATGTATTACCAATTGAAGATGTTGTTGCTTGTAACAGTTATATTTTACCTGATCTTGCTGCTGGAAATTACTATACTGAATCAGGTGGTTTAGGATTGCAAATACCATCAGGAACGGAAGTCATAGAATCAACAACTTTATATGTTTATACGGAAAATGGAGTGTGTAGTGATGAAGAATCATTTACGATTACTATTAATTCTGTAACAGGAGATGTGCTTCCAAACGTTTCAGCTTGTGATAATTATACATTACCAACATTATTGGCCAATAATAATTATTTCACAGAACCTGGAGGTTTAGGAACACAATTAAATGCGGGAGATGTTATTACAACAACGCAAACCATTTATATCTATACAGAATCTGGAACCACTCCAAATTGTGTAGCTGAAAGTAGTTTTGTTGTGACGATTGGTTCTCTAGTTCTTGATCCAATTGCTGACGTAGTAGCTTGTGATAGCTATATATTACCAGCTTTAACACAAGGTAATTATTTCACAGAAACAGGAGGAACTGGAACGCAATTAAATGCTGGAGACACAATTGATACTAATCAACTAATTTATGTTTATGCAGTTGATGGAACTTGTATCGATGAAATAAGTTTCACAGTTACTATTAATACTATAAGTGTTGATGTAATTGCGGATCAAACGGCTTGTGATAGTTATACTTTACCGGCTTTAAGTGCAAATAATTCATATTACACACAAGCGGGTGGTTTAGGAACCCAATTAAATGCAGGAGATGCAATAACTTCAACCCAAACTATTTATATCTATGCTCAATCAGGCACAACACCTAATTGTGTAGCAGAAAGTAGTTTTGTTGTAACGATAGGTTCACTAGTGCTTGATCCAATTGCTGATGTAGTTGCTTGTGATAGTTATTTGTTACCGGCATTACCTCAAGGGAACTATTTCACAGAAACTGGAGGAACAGGAACCCAATTAAATGCGGGAGATAGTATAGAGTCAACACAGTTGATTTACGTATATGCGGCAGATGGAACTTGTACAGATGAGATAAGTTTTACGGTTACGATTAACACTGTAAGTGTTGATGTAATTGTTGACCAAACTGTTTGTGACAGTTATGCTTTACCGACTCTAAGTGCAAATAACACTTACTATACTCAAGCGGGTGGTTTAGGAACACAATTAAATGCGGGAGATTTGATTACTTCAAATCAAACAATTTATATTTATGCTCAATCAGGAACTACACCAAATTGTATTGCGGAAAGTAGTTTTAATGTAACAGTTAATATTACACCACAAGTTGTTCCTGCTTCAAATGTGACAGTTTGTGACAGTTATACTTTACCGGCACTTACCATTGGTAATTATTATACCGGAATGGGAGGAACAGGAACTCAGTTAACTGCGGGTCAGACATTAACAACGACTCAAACTATTTATGTTTATGCTCAAACAGCAACAACTCCAAACTGTTTCACGGAAACTAGTTTTGTATTGACTGTAAACAGCATTGTGGCTGATACTAAGCCAAACGTAGTTGTTTGTGACAGTTTTGTATTACCTTCCTTAAATGCTAATAATGCTTATTATTCTTCTCCAGGAGGAGTAGGACCTTTAGCGGTTGGTTCATTGGTAACTTCAACACAAACGATTTACATTTATGCACAAACCGGAACTACTCCGAATTGTACGGCAGAAACTAGTTTTACAGTTACTGTAAATGTTACTCCTACAGCTGATGTAATACCAAATGCAACAGAATGTTTAGCAGACGGTGGATTTATTTTACCAGCTTTAAGTGCAGGGAATAATTATTATACCGGCTCAGGTGGAACAGGACAGCAATTAACGGCAGGTGATGTAATTACATCAGATCAGACAATTTACGTTTTTGCTCAAACCGGAACAACACCAAATTGTTTCAACGAAACAAGCTTTACGGTTACAATTGTTAATGTAACGGCACAAGAGTTATCAGACGTGGAAGAATGTGGAAAATATACATTACCGGAGTTAAATTCAGGGAATGCTTATTACACAGGGCAAAACGGTACAGGAACTCAATTACAACCTGGATCAGATGTAACTACTTCACAAGTGATTTATGTTTACGCTACAGTTGGTGATTGTTCAGCTCAGACAGAATTTGAAGTAACAATCAATTCTTGTTTGATTCAAAAGGGTATATCGCCGAATAACGACGGTAGTAACGATTTCTTTGATTTAGTTAACTTTAATGTAAGTAAACTTGAAATCTTTAACCGTTATGGTACAAAAGTATACAGCAAAAATAATTATGAAAACGAATGGTACGGTCAAAGCGATAAAGGTGACGAATTACCGGACGGAACATATTATTATGTTATATATTTCACAGAAGGTACTAATACTACAGGATGGATTTATATCAATAGAGTACGTTAATTAGAAAATAAGCTAGCCGGTTGGCTTTAAAACCCAACCGGAAATGCTTTAACCCTACAAAAACAATAAAAATGAAGAAAATATATTTTGCACTACTGATAGTATTAGTAAGCATAGCAGATGTTTCGGCCCAGCAAGATCCTCATTATACACAATACATGTATAACATGAACGTGATAAATCCCGCTTATGCAGGTAGTAAGGAAAACTTGTCTTTTGGCTTACTCTACAGAAAACAATGGGTAGAGATTGAAGATGCTCCTACAACGTTTACCCTTTCCGGTAGTTCACCGGTTGGTAAAAATGTAGGTGTCGGACTTTCATTAATTTCGGATGAAATAGGTCCTGTAACAGAGAAAAATGTATATGGAGATTTCTCTTATACATTAAATCTTGGTGGAGAACACCGTTTAGCTTTAGGTTTAAAAGCAGGGGTTACGTTTCATGATGTAGACTTTACTAAAATTATACCCACTTTGCCTGATCCGGGAGATGGTGTATTTGCCAATAACATAAATAATACATATTTTAATTTTGGTACGGGAATTTTCTATTATACTGATAAATATTATTTGGCATTTTCAGTTCCTAATATGATAAATTCTAAACACTTAGATTATGATGGGAGAGAATATGGTAGTGAAACCACTCACTATTTCTTTACCGGAGGTTATGTGTTTGATTTGTCTGCCAACGTGAAGTTTAAACCATTCTTTATGGTTAAATCAGCATTTAGTGCTCCTACTTCGTTAGACCTTTCCACAAATTTCTTATTTAATGAGAAGTTTGAAATTGGAGCAACCTATCGATTAGAAGACAGTTTCGGTGCCATGGTTAATTATGCTATTTCTCCAAGTTTGAGAATTGGGTATGCTTACGACCATATCGTTTCTGATTTGAATATAACAACACCAGCCTCACATGAGATTATCTTGTTGTTTGATTTGAATTTCCCGAAAAAGGTATCACGTTCATCACGATTTTTCTAACCTAATAAGCAAACCAGACGATGAAAAAAGTATATATATTTTTACTTAGTATTGTGATGTTAAGCATTACTCCATTAAGTGCACAAACCAAAGACACTAAAAAAGCAGATAAGCTTTTTAAGCAATTTGACTATTTTGAAGCGGCAGAAGAATATCTAAAATTAGCAGAAAACGGTAAAGGTGACGGCTATGTTCATAAACAATTAGCGGATAGTTACTATAATATGTTCAATGCTGCTGAATCCAGTAAATGGTATGCCAGAGCTGTTGAAACACCACAAGATGCCGAAACATATTATCGTTATGCTCAAATGCTTAAAGCACAAGGGAAATACGAAGAAGCTAACAAACAAATGCAACAGTTTGCAACTAAAGTTCCTAATGACCAAAGAGCAAAAGATTTTAAAGCTAATCCAAACTATTTACCAAAATTGTTAGATAAACAGAAACAATTTGATGTGAAGGCTTTAGAATTGAACAGTGACAAGTCTGACTTTGGAGCTGTATTACACGAAAACTCATTGTACTTTGCTAGTGCTAGAAATGGAGCTAGAAAAACATATGGTTGGACTGACGAGCCTTATTTGGACATATACAAAGCAAACTACAATGTTGACGGAACAATCACCAATGCTGAGCCGGTAGCGGAAGTAAATTCAAAATGGCATGATGGTCCAGTAACGTTGAGTGCTGATGGTAATACAATGTATTTTGCCAGTGAAAGTTTCAAAGAAAAAAGTTTTGAAAAAGATAAAGTTAACAATACTAGATTGAAATTAAGTCAAGTTAACCTTTTCAAAGCAACCAATGTAAACGGTAAATGGAGTAACATTACACTATTACCTTTTTGTAGTAATGCTTATTCAACCGGAAATCCCTATTTGAGTAAAGATGGTAAAACGTTGTATTTCTCTTCAAATATGCCAGGTTCTTTGGGTGGAAATGATGTTTGGAAAGTAGCTGTAAACCAAGACGGTGGTTTTGGAACTCCTGAGAATTTAGGAGCTAAAATCAATACAGAGGGCGATGAAAGCTTCCCTTACATGTCTGATGATAACAAAATGTTCTATTTTGCTTCCAGCGGAAGACAAGGTTTTGGTGGTTATGATGTGTTTGTTTATGATATGGCAAAGGGAGAATCCACTAACATGGGTAAACCAGTTAACAGTGAGAAAGATGATTTTGCTTTTACATTCAGTAAAGACAAAAACATTGGATTCTTGTCCAGTAATAGAGCAGGTGTTGATAATATCTATTTAGCGACTCCGGTTTGTGGAGTTGAAGTTACTACCATCGTAACAGATGCTAAAACAGGAGCTATTTTAGTGAATGCTAAAGTTGCTATTGTTGATGATAAGAAAAATGTTATCGCAACTGAAATGAGTAATGCTAAAGGTGAAGTTACTTATTATGTTGAATGTGATAAAAATTATACTGTTCAAGCATCGAAAGATGGTTATGAAAGCAATACTTTCCCAGTTGGAGCAAGCAAAGGGCCACAAAAGAGAGTGGATGCACCACTTAACCCAATTGATGTTATTGTAACAGAAACAGAAGTAATTTTAAATCCAATCTTCTTTGAATTTGATAAAAGTAATATCACGCAAGAAGGAGCCTTTGAATTGGATAAGTTAGTACAAGTAATGCAAAATAACCCAGAGATGGTTATAATGGCTAAATCACACACAGACAATCGTGGTAGTGATGTGTACAACTTAAGTTTATCTGACAGAAGAGCTAAATCTACGGTTCAATATATTATTTCTAAAGGAATTTCTAAAGATAGAATCTCTGGTAAAGGAATGGGTGAAACAGAACCTAAAGCAGATTGTAAAGAAGCTTGTACAGAAGAACAACATGCTTCAAATAGACGTAGTGAATTCTTAATTGTGAAAAAATAGCAATAGAAAAAACTTGAAATAAAGAAAACGGGCTTTCGAAAGAGAGCCCGTTTTTGTTTGTCAAAGAATTGAGTTTGTTTAGAATTAAAATAACTTACCAATGCTAGAAAAATACCGATCTTTACAATATATAATCCGTATTGATGAAATTTGATTCTTTACTATTTAATAAAGCCTGAAGAATTTCATTGTTATAGGCATTGTCTTTTGAGGCTACAAAAGTTCGAATAGAAAATGACCGCAATGCATCATGAATGCTCAACGTCCCCACAGCTGAATCTTTTCTGCCAGTAAAAGGATAAATGTCCGGTCCGCGTTGACAAGAACTATTGAGGTTCACCCGGCAAACTAAATTGACTAACGTATCAATTAAAGGGGCAATCGTTTTGATGTCTTTTCCAAACAAACTCACTTGTTGACCATAATTAGATTCTGCCATATCATTTAGTGGTTCCTGAATGTCTTTGAAAGTCATGATGGGAATAACCGGGCCAAATTGCTCTTCATGATACACCCGCATTTTTTTATTAACTGGGAATAAAACAGCCGGGAAGATATAATTTTCAGTCTGAATACCACCTTTAGCATTGAGGATTTCTGCTCCATGCTTTTGAGCATCTTCAATTAATTCCTGAATGTATTTTGGTTTTTCTTTTTCGGGTAAAGGCGTTAATAAAACTCCTTTTTCCCAGGGATTACCAAAAGGTAATGCCTCTACTTTTTCTGCAAATCTTCTGTTGAATTCGGCAGCAATACTTTCATGTACATACAAAATTTTTAATGCTGTACATCGCTGTCCATTGAAGGAGAGAGTTCCGGTGATACATTCCTGAATAGCCAAATCTAAATCTGCATCCGATAGAATAATGGCAGGATTCTTTGCTTCAAGGCCTAAAATTATACGTAATCTGTTTTTGTTGGGATGTTGGTCTTGAAGTGCGATAGCGGATTTACTATTGCCAATTAAAGCTAAAATAGCTATTTTCCCAGATTTCATAATTGGTGAGGCTACATCTCGACCACGACCATAAATGATATTAATTACTCCTTTAGGGAAGCTACTTTGAAAGGCTTCTAACAAAGGAGAAATCAATAAAACCCCATGTTTTGCCGGTTTAAAAATCACGGTGTTTCCCATGATAATAGCAGGAATTAGCAAGGCAAAGGTTTCGTTTAGCGGATAATTATACGGACCTAAACACAAGACTACACCAAGAGGGCCGCGTCGAACCATGGCATTTACACCCTGACTTTTAGTAAAACGAGCACTGTTACGATCCAATTGTTTATAATCTTCAATTGTGTCGTAAACATATTCAACTGTTCGGTCAAATTCTTTTTCGGAATCGGGCAATGATTTTCCAATTTCCCACATCAAGAACTTCACGACCTCATTTCGTGTAGTTTTCATTTGGGTAACAAAATCTTGCATACACTTAATGCGGTCTGACACTTTCATAGTAGGCCACAACCCTTGACCATTGTCATAAGCCGCTTCTGCTGCTTGAACTACTTCTTCAGCTACTTCTTCAGCCATCGAAGGAATTGAGCCAATCAATGTTGGAGCATAAATAGTTGTTGATGAAATAGTTGAATAAACCGGTGTTGTAGCTCCGGTCCATAATTTTAATTTCCCATTAACTAAATAAGTAGTTTGATGTAATTGCGTTTTTATTTGAAATTCGGCAGGAATTGTATTCATAAATTTATTTTTTCTATAAATTTAGCATTTCTTCCATAACCTACAGTATCCTTTTTGATAAAGAAATTAACTAAAACGATGTATTAAAATTCTTTTATCTTCGATACTTAAAAAATATCATAAATAAGGATTCTGTTCTCCAAATCAATTGTGTGTTTAATTAGATTATCCGTTTTTCTATTTCACTCAAAAGAAGGTTTTCAGTAACAATAAAATGAATTATGTTATGCTTCTTTAAAAGTGTTTTTTTTCTTATTTGCATAGGCAACTAAAGACAACATCACAGGCACTTCTACTAAAACACCCACTACACAAACTAATGCAGCCGGGCTTTCTAATCCGAAAAGGGCTATGGCAACCGCAACGGATAGTTCAAAGAAATTACTTGCTCCAATCATTGCTGCAGGAGCACAAACCGCATGAGAAAGGTTCATTTTTTTTCCGGCATACCAAGCCACAAAAAAGATAAAATAGGTTTGGATGATTAAAGGGATTGCAATAAAAATAATAATCAGCGGATTGTTGACAATATTTCCACCTTGAAAAGCAAATAAGAAAATCAATGTCAGTAGTAAAGCAATTATGCTTATAGGTTTTAATTTAGGCAAAAATACAGTCGTAAACCAAGTTTCTCCTTTTGCTTTAATTAGGGTTCGACTCGTGAGGTAGCCAGCCACTAAAGGAACAACTACATAAATGACGACACTTAAAATAAGGGTATTGTATGGAACCGTAATGTTAGTAATACCTAATAACAATCCAACTATAGGAACAAAAGCAATCAATATGATTAAATCATTTACAGAAACTTGCATGAGTGTATAATTTGGATCACCATCACTTAAATAGGACCACACAAAGACCATTGCGGTACAAGGTGCAGCTCCTAATAAAATAGCCCCCGCAATGTATTCTCCGGCCAATTCAGGGGAGATAAATGCACCGTAGATATTAGAGAAAAATAACCAAGCAAAAAAGGCCATTGTAAAGGGTTTGATGAGCCAATTGATAACTACAGTTAAGACAATTCCTTTAGGTTTTTGTGTTACTTTTTTTAGGCTCGAAAAATCGATTTGCAACATCATTGGATAGATCATTAACCAAATTAAAATAGCAATAGGAATGTTTACTTTTTCAATTTCCAGTTGGCTTAAAAGTGTCATAGATTCATTGGCGACGTTGCCGAGAAGAATTCCTAATCCAATGCACAAAGCGACCCATAATGTGAGGTAACGTTCGAAAAAGGCAATTTTTTTCGGAGGCGTTGAAGTTACGTTTGGTTCTGTTTGTTTCATGTTATTTTTTAATTTGTGAAAAGACATAACTCATTTCAGTCGCAATCTGTAAACTGCGTTCTTCATATTTTTCGGCTTGTTGTGGAGTGTTGTCAAATGCTTTTGGATCTTCAAACATGATTGGGATTCGCTTTTCTGCTCCTTCTATAAAAGGACAACCGCCGTCTGCCTGTGAGCAAGTCACAATAGCTGCAAATTCACTTTTTGGATTGAAAGCATCGTCATAAGTTTTAGAAAAACCAATAATTGGTTGAGCGTTCTCAGCATATTTTATGGCATAAATCGGATTGGTTCCATTGGCTATGGTTTGGATTTGAAATCCTGCTTTTTCTAATGTTTTAGCAGCCATTGGGAACATTGCCGTTGCTTCTGTTCCACCGGAGTAACAAAACACATTTGGTATGCCATAATATGTGGCAGCTGCCTGAGCCCATACTTGTGATAAATGGCTTCTGCGGGAGTTATGGGTACAAATGAAATTCAAACGAATTTCTCTTTGATTAATGACTTTTAATTGAATATAATCGATTAGTGATTGTAATATTTCTTTTCGTTCGGCAGAGAGACTATTAAAATTTAGGTTTTTTAAATTAGTTTCGATTGGTGGGAATAGGGATTGTGTTTTCATCTTTAAGTTGCTGAGGTTTAGAATTACTGTGCTTGTTTGCAATTAAATGTTTTCAAAGTTCACTTTGTACTCATTTAGTTAGAGCTCCGAGCTTTTTGATTTAACAACATCCACCACCAGGAGTGCAACAACTCGGTTCATTATTCATCTCTGACAAGCGAACTTTTGGTTTTTGGGAGGGAATTCCACATTGGTCTTGAGCTAAACAAGCTGTTTTTTTATTGACCAAAACAAATGAATCACCCTTAAAATCTAAATCATATTTACCAATTGTTTCACCTTGGTATTCTACTTCCACTTCATAATCTTCGATGCCTAACACTTTTTCAGACAAGGCTATAATATTGGCTAATTTTTGTGGTTTTAATCGGTGATCATAATCATTTGCATCCCACAATTGGAAGTTTGCAACGGTTTCTTTGCGGATGGTTCCGCCACAATCGATAAAGTTTTTAGTGATTGAGCCTACTTCCGTTACGTGAAAATGTTCGGGAACAAAAGTCCCATTTGGTAATTGAAATGTTACGTTTTCCAATGTAGAAAGTACGTTTTTGATTTGTGATAGTTTCATTTTTTAAGTTGTTTAATTAGTGATTTATGAAATATTTTAACAACATTGTTTTCTCTTGTCATTCAAATGGTTATTTATTTTTTGAAAGAAGTCTTTGATTTTATCAAAACCTATTTCATTTAGGCAATAACAAATGGAGACACCATCAACATTACCTTTGATTAATCCGGCGTTTTTGAGTTCCTTGAGATGTTGGGAAACGGTAGGTTGAGCTAATGGTAATTCATTGACGATATCGCCACAGATACAAGAATCAACTTTTAGTAAATATTCAATAATGGCTATTCGGGCAGGATGTCCAATTGCTTTTGCTAAAATTGCAAGTTCGTTTTGTTGGTCAGTAAAGTAATCTGATTTAGTAATTCCCATGCTTATATATTTATATTGCAATATTACGATATATTTTTTAGTTTAGAAATTGTAAGTATGTTTTTTTTATTGTTGGTTTTTAAGTAAAAAGATATAAAACACTAAATTTGTGATGTTTAGTGATTTAATAAAAATGAGAATAGTAGTTTTTTCTGTTTTTAAAGTAAGCTTCTGCTTAAATATTATACTTATATTTGTTTAACCATCAAAAATTTTATAGCAATGAATACTAATATAATCTGCTGGTTTGAAATATATGTTGACGATATTGAACGAGCAAAAAAATTTTATTCGGAAGTGTTGGGAAATAAATTTACAGATGCACCGTCACCGGAAGGAAGTGATGATTTTAAAATGTCTTTTTTTTCAACTGCCGAAAACCAGGGTGTTAGTGGTGCTTTAGTAGAGATGAAAGAAGCAAGAAATAATGATTCAGCAAATACTTCTACAATTGTTTATTTTCCATGCAATGATTGTAGCGTTGAAGAAAGTCGGGTAGCAAAAGCAGGCGGTCAAGTGTTTCGTTCTAAAATGTCAATTGGAGAGTACGGATTTATCAGTCTTTGTCTCGATTCAGAAAATAATACATTTGGTTTATATTCCATGCAATAACTAACTTTTAAACTTTATGAAAATAATCAAAATCATTCTTTCTGTTTTATTTGGGTTGATGTTCATCAATGCTGGTTTGGATAAATTTTTACATTATATGCCCATTCCTCCTATGGATCCGGAGGTGGTTAAAGTGACTGAATCTTTTATGTCTATAACATGGCTGATGCCACTAGTTGGATTTGTAGAGCTGTTAGCCGGATTGTTTTTTCTGTTTCCTAAAACTCGCTTGTTGGGAGCTTTGATGATTTTTCCTATTATGATTGGTATTCTGTTACACAATATGGTATATATGCCTTTCGGGCTAACAATTGCAGGAGCGTTATTTCTAATCAATCTATGGGTATTGTATGACAATAGAGATCTAGTAAGAAAGTTGATTCTTTAATTGATTTAAAGGGATAAAAAGCCTCTTTTTTTTAAAATTAAAATAGCAATGATTTCCACCATCCAATATTATATTGATGCTTTAGATGATGAAAAACATCAAACAATTTGTCATTTATTGAACCAATTTATAATTGAAAATTTGTCGTTTACCGAAAGTAAAATATGGCACTCACATCCGGTTTGGTTTATCGATGGAAATCCCATTGTTGGATTTAGCAAACAAAAAGCGGGTATCCGATTGATGTTTTGGAGTGGAGCTGATTTTGATGAAAATGATCTAAACATCAAAGGAGTTAAGTTTAAAGATGCTTCTGTTTTTTACAATGCTGTTTCTGAAATCAATTTAGAAGATGTGAAAAGATGGCTTCAAAAAGCAGAAAATATTCAATGGGATTACAAAAATATTGTGAAACGAAAAGGGGTTTTAGAACGGTTGAAGTAGCTTTTTTTAAGATAATCTCTTTTTGAAAACAGAATTCTGAAATTGTAAAATCGTTAAAATTCTGATAAAGAGATGTTTTTATATAATTTTAAAATAAATATTGATGTAATACAATCCGGTAATTACAAAAGTAAGTCCAGCAATGAATCGCATGACTTTCTCTACTTTTTTGATGGCATTGAAATATTTCCCTAGTTTTTCAATGCTGAAAGCAATAATAAAAGCAAAAAGTAAAACGGGTAATCCTGTTCCTAAAGAAAATACTACCGGAATGGCTAGTCCTGATTTGGCAGATAAGGTTAACGGAATCAACATTCCAAAATACAATGCTCCACTATATGGACAAAATGCTAAAGCAAACAATGCTCCCAATAAAAATGAACCTAGCAACCCTTTATCTTTGAATTTTTCAGTTAATTTATCGGTTAAGTTTCCGCTTGAAAGCCAATTGAATTTGATAACATCCAGCATAATCAAACCAATCACAATCATAATTGGGCCTATGAATTTTTCGCCATTACCTTGAAATAATTTAGCTACATGAAATTTACTGGCTCCAAAATAAATGATGGCAGCAATTCCGGTATAGGAAAACAAACGTCCCATTGTATACAACAAACCACTCAGGATGACTTTTGACTTACTGTTGATGGTTTTGGCAATATAAGCAGTTGCTGTGATGTTCGTTGCTAACGGACATGGACTCACGGCTGTTAGTAATCCCAATGCAAAAGCAGCCAAGAGCGGAATTTCTCTGTTTTGTGCTATATTGGTTAACCACTCCATGTTATGATTTTAGAAAAAGATCTATTTCTTTTTTTAGTTCTTTTTTAAATTTTGTTTCATCACCGGCATTCATAAAAGCCATATCGGTTAAATCTTTTTTCTTTCCTGTTTTTGGGTTATAAAGAAATAATGCTGTTCCGGTTGCTTCAAATTGTTCGGATTTTTTTTCATTTTTAGCATCATCAACATTGACTAGCGAAAAAGGAATAGCAGGATAACTTTTTAAGGTTTCACGAGTTATTTTTTCTATTTTATTGCAAGTCATGCAACGGTGTTCTGAGTGAAATTGAATGATTTCAATAGTGCCTTTAGCAGTTGTTCTTGTTGTTGTTTTTTCGGTTTGTGAATTTCCGTTACAAGAAACAATTAGTAACAAAACAGTTGCGAAAACGGAGGTTAAAATACTTTTTTTCATTTTAATATCTATTTTAGATTCCATATTTAATTATAATAGCCATTTGTCCAGCGTGATAAGCCGTGTGTGAAACAATTCTACCAAAGGCTTCGGCTTTTGTTTTGGCACCAAATTCTTTCGTGGTAATTTCGGTTTCCCAATCTTCATCAGTTTGTATTTCTACGATTGATTTTAAAGTTTCATAAGAAGTAGCAACATATTGTTTTAATCCTTCAAGGTTTGTCCATTCACCACTGTCAAATTTATCGATAACGGTTTTGGCAACTACTTTTACATCAGTGGCTCCAAAAACATTTTTAGCAAAAAGCAATTCGACATCGCCTATATGACGGATTAGAAAGCCAACAGAATTTACAGACGGGTCTAACTTTTTTGTTAAATCATTTTCGCTTAATGTAGCCAGTTGATTGGTGAATCGTGTTCTTGATTCAATCCAAAGTTCTAATAATAGTTGCGTTTTTGTTTTCATTTTATAGTATTAAATTGAATAAATAACCCGAGATGATAATAAAAACAGTAACCACCGTAAAGAAAATAGCAATCAGCTTTATTGTCATGACCTTTTTAAGCAATGTAGCTTCCGGAATTGACAAACCAACCGTTGCCATCATAAAAGCAATTGCGGTTCCAATCGGTACTCCTTTTGCTACAAAAACCTGGATTACCGGAATGATTCCTGCCGCATTAGCATACATTGGAACAGCCAAAATAACTGCTAACGGAACGGTCCACCAAGCTCCGGTTCCTAAATAATCGGCAAAAAACTGTTCGGGAACATATCCATGCATGGTGGCTCCAATAGCAATTCCGATTACGACATATAGTAAAACCCCTCGCACGATTTCCCAAGCACTACGTGTAATTTCAGGTAAACGTTGTGTTAAAGTTGTTTTTTCTTCTTCGTATTCTTCAGCTATTTTTTGAGATTTTGCAAGCATATTCTTCACCCAATCGGTTAAAAGAGGTTCAAGTTTCATTTTTCCTAAGAGCCATCCGCCAAAAGTTCCTAATAAAATTCCACTTCCGGCATAGATTAAAGTTGCTTTGAGTCCGAACATTCCAAAGAACATCGCCAATGCGACTTCATTTACCAAAGGAGAAGTAATTAAAAAGGCAAAGGTGACACCCAGCGGAATTCCCCCCCGAACAAAACCAATAAATAATGGGACAGAAGAACACGAACAAAAAGGTGTAATAGCTCCAAAAAGGGAAGCAAAAAGATATTCCAAACCAAAGAGTTTGTTCTTGGCTAAAAAATTTCGAAGTCTATCAATGGGTAAATAGGAATTAACAATTCCCATGATAAATACGATGACAAATAACAATAACAGAATTTTGATGGTATCATAAACAAAAAAATCTATTGCTTTTCCTAAATGGGAAGCAGCATCAATTCCGAAAACAGAATAAATGAGCCAATCTGCGAAGTTTTGAATCCAATCAAACATAATTATTGTATTGTGGCAATATGAAAATGGGGTAATTTATTAACAACAATTATTTTCGCTTGAACTGTCACAACAAGATTGCGAAGCATCTTTTGGAGTATTTGATCCACAACAACTCGATTCTTGAGCATTTCCTAAGACGGAAGAAGTATCTCCTTTTGTCGGAAATCCTTTTTGAGCCCATCTAATGATACCATGTTGCATATTCACCACTTTATCATAGCCGTGATTGACTAAAAATCCGGCTGCACGCAAGCTTCTACCACCACTTTTGCAGACCATCACTACATTTTTGTCTTTAGGAATTTCTGTAAAACGTTCTTCAAATTCACTTAAAGGAATATGTAGTATATTGGGCACATCAAAAGCCAATTGTTTCACTTCATTTTCTTCGCGAACATCAACTAACACAGCTCCTTCTTTTACCCAACCTTGTGTAGTGGTTGGACAGATTTCTTTTACCAAGGTTTGATTTTCCATGAATTAATTTTTTAAAAGTTCAATAATTTCATTTGTTTGTGCAATTCTTCCTTTTATTTTAATAACCTCATCAATCATTAAAACAGGTGTAGTTAACACATTATAAGTCATCATTTCTTCGATGTCTTCAATTTTGATGATGTTGGCTTCAATGCCTAACTGTTTCACTGCTTCTTGAGCATTTTGAAAAGTTGTTTTACATTTTGGACAACCGGGTCCGAGGACTTTTATTGTTTTCATTTTGTTATTTTTAGTTATTAATCATTCGTAAAACCACGAATAGAAATATTAAATTTTTTTACTTCAATAAATTGTTTAATAGAGTTTTTGCTACAGCATAATTTTCTCTGTTGATGCAATATTTTACGGTTGGCGGTGTAATGGTCCCCTGAATTAATCCGGCGTCTTTTAATTCGTTGAGGTGTTGTGATAAAGTTGATTTGGCAATGGGAAGTTCTTCAGCCATGTCTCCATGATAACAGCAAGCCTGAGAATTAAGCAACTCTAGAATAGCAATTCGAACCGGATGACCCAAAGCTTTAGCAAATCTTGCCAAATCTGTTTGTTCAGTCGTATACTTTTTTTTCTTAGTAATTATCATAGTGGATATATTATTCGCAAATATACGAACAATATTATTTAGTCGTTTATTTTTCTTTGTTTTTTAAAATATCTTTCGCTCGTTCAATAGCTTTTCCGATGTTGTCCTGAATATTGTGTTTACCCAGTTTATTATATAAATCAGCTTTCAACAGTTCAATTTTCACATCATGGTTGGCTCCTGAAATAATGATTGTAGTTCCCTTACTGTTCAATTGTTGGCATATTTCTTTTAGGCGATTAATGCCCGTAGCATCGATAAAAGGAACATTTCGCATCCGAAGAATTAAAATTTTAGGTTGTTGTTTTAAGTCGGTAATAACTTCCTGAAATTTCTGGGAAGCTCCAAAAAATAGCGGCCCATTGATTTCATATAATAAAACTCCTTTTGGAATTTCAGGAATTTCTTGTTCAAATAACATTTCACTACTTTCATCATCTGATTTAAACAGATTGGACGCATTTTGAATGGAAGTAGCTTCACTCATACGTTTCATGAAAATAAAACTTGACAGTATCATTCCTATTTCAATAGCTAAAATCAAATCAAAAAAGACAGTTAGAAAGAAAGTTGTCAGTAAAACAATAATATCCATCCAGTTACTTTTCAGTAAAGCAAAGAAATGGTGCCATTCACCCATGTGCCATGCCACTACAACCAATATTCCGGCCAAGCAAGAAAGAGGAATAAGTTTGGCAACGGGTGCAAAAAGCAACATGATTAACAACAGAACCACTCCGTGAACAATTCCGGCAATAGGTGTTCGCCCACCATTTTTAATATTAGTAGCTGTTCTTGCAATAGCACCGGTAGCAGGAATACCGCCAAACAAACCAGAAAAAATATTAGCGGTTCCTTGGGCAATCAATTCCATGTTAGAACGGTGTCGTCCACCCATCATTCCGTCTGCTACAACAGCAGAAAGTAATGATTCAATGCTTCCTAATAACGCTATCACAATGGCTGGTTGTATCAGTTTTTTGATAATGGCAAAATTAATTTCAGGAAAATCAGGAAATGAAATGTGATTGGGAATTTCGCCAAATTTACTTTCGATGGTTTCTACGGGCAATTCAAAGAAATAAACCACCAAAGTACTCAAAAGAATCGCGATTATAGAACCTGGTATTTTTGATGAAATTCGGTTAAAATTCAATGCTATTAAAACAGTACCTCCTGCAATTACTAAAGAAATCCAATTTATTTGTTGAAAATGGGATCCATAAGCTATCCATTTGTCTACAAAATCGACAGGAACATCATTCATTTGCAATCCAAAAAAATCTTTAACCTGCGAAGAAAATATGACTAATGCGATACCACTGGTGAAACCTACAATCAGCGGATAGGGAATAAATTTAAGGTAGTTTCCCAGTCGTGCCAATCCCATGGCGATGATAATGAACCCAGCCATAAAGGTCGCAATAGTGAGGCCTCCGATGCCATGTTCCTGTACAATACCATAAATAATAATGATAAAAGCACCAGTTGGGCCACCAATTTGTACCCGACTTCCACTTAAAACAGAGATAGTAATTCCGGCAATCACTGCTGTAATTAATCCTTTTTCCGGAGAAACCCCTGAGGCAATAGCAAAAGCAATGGCAAGCGGAAGAGCAACAATCCCGACAATCACTCCGGCAAGTACATCTTTGCTTAATTGTTTTCTGGTAATACCTTCTTTTAAAAGAGTTATTAATTTAGGCGTAAATTCGGTATTTTTCATAATTTGAGTATATTGATTTCCAAACATCTGACTTTAGAACGATTAATATCAAATCATAGAAAAACCTATATAATTTGTTTCTGATATCATTGGGATTAATTTTTCAAGAATTAAAAAAAGTGAAATCTTATAAAAAAGGTGTTTAAATACACAAAATTAAGAGAGAACACTTTTTTAAGAAATAATGAATATTGTACAAAAATGAATGTTGCTTTTTTTTAAATGGAAGAGATTATCAAATAATTACAAACCCTAACTTTAGCTAGGGTTTGTAACGAAAAAGGTATTTTTATTTCGCAAATGAACCTTCATAATTAAGTAATTTGCTAAAAAAATCTTTGATGTAAGCCAATATTTGTTTGCTTGTCATTTTATCGGCATCATGAGTTTCAATGTAGATTTTGCTGAATTTAGGATCTGCTTTAATCCGATTATATAAAGCAGTTTTGGCTTTGGTTGGACCAAAAAGCAATACTTCATCATAACCTTTTATCAACTCAATTAAATCTTTAAAATAGGCCTGATCCGTTTGATTTTCTTTGTTGTGGAGCAAACTTTCACTATGCAATTTTACATCTTGTTTCACAGGCATTGCAAAGTTAGATTCTAATGTGGTCAATAAATACTCACCACTCGCATTTTCGTAAATTTGTGCACTGGTGTAATCCATCCAAATGCCGATTCTTTTTTTCGCTTTCATGATTTCTTTTCTTAAGATTATTTAATAGTATAGCAAGACAACAAGAATACTAATTCCTAAAGTTACGAAATTTTACAAAAAAAGGAAGGGTTTAGGGTTTAATTAACGTGATTTTTAACGCTAAAGGACAAACGATTTTTATTCCTTCCAACAAAAACAAATAACTTGCACACTTCCTTCCTAAATCCTACTTTTATCTCATGCAAGTCAAAACCAAAGCCATTGTTATATCGGCATTGAAATATCAGGAAAAATCGCTGATAGTAAAGTGTTTTACCCAATCAGACGGGTTGAAAAGTTACTTTGTAGCCAATGCTTTTTCATCCAGAAAAAATCAACAGAAAATTGGCTATTTTCAACCGTTGACAATTTTAGAAATTGAAGCAACACATAAAAACAAAGGAACTTTGGAATATTTTAAAGAAATACGCATGGGATATCCTTATGTTTCCATCTATAATGATATTGTAAAAAGTTCCATCGTTTTGTTTTTGTCGGAAGTATTGCATCATTCTATTCAGGAAGAAGAAAAAAATGAAGGTTTTTATACTTATTTAGAATCGGCTTTGCATTGGTTAGATGAACATGATAAGGCAGTTAATTTTCATTTAATTTTGTTGTTAGGTATGACTCGTTTTTTTGGATTTTATCCCGATGTTTCGAAAATGGAAGCTCCTTTTTTTGAAATTACGGAAGGTGTTTTTACTACTTATCATGGCGTGAGTTGCCTGAGTGAAAACGAAACTGTTTTATTCAAAAAACTGATTGAACTTAGATTTGATAGTGAATCAAAATTTTTTGTTGCTGCAGAACGTCAGATTTTGCTGAGAATCATGATGGATTATTATGCTGTGCATTTGGATGGATTCAGAAGGCCAAAATCGTTGGAGGTTCTTGGTGAGGTTTTTTCTTAAAGAGTTGTTGAGGTAATAAGATGATAATTACCCTGAAACCGAAGATTCTATGATCAATTTTGCCTCTTCAAGTCTAATTAATAAATCTTTCAACCGTTACTATATTTATTCAAAAATCCTTACTTTCGCAAATTGATTTTTAGCACCCTAAAACATGAGCACGAAATTCACGGAATACAAAGGACTTGACTTGCCTGTAGTGGCATCGGAAGTATTGGCGTATTGGAAGGAAAACCACATTTTTGAACAAAGCGTAACTTCACGCGAAGGAAATAAACCCTATGTTTTTTTTGAAGGGCCGCCTTCAGCCAATGGTTTGCCGGGAATTCATCACGTGATGGCTCGTGCGATTAAAGATATTTTTTGCCGATATAAAACACAAAAAGGATTTCAAGTTAAGCGTAAAGCCGGATGGGATACACACGGTTTACCGGTCGAATTAGGAACAGAGAAAGAATTAGGGATTACGAAAGAAGATATTGGAAAAACGATTTCCATTGAAGAATACAACGAAGCGTGTAAACGAACCGTCATGCGTTATACTGATGTATGGAACGATTTGACCGAAAAAATGGGTTATTGGGTTGATATGGAAGATCCATATGTGACTTATAAATCCAAATACATGGAAACGGTTTGGTGGTTATTAAAACAAATTTATAACAAAGATTTATTATACAAAGGCTATACGATTCAACCGTATTCTCCTAAAGCAGGAACCGGTTTGAGTTCACATGAAGTTAATCAACCGGGCAGTTATCGTGATGTCACTGATACTACTGTAGTTGCACAATTCAAAACAAAAAAAGATACATTACCAAGCTTTTTACAAGGTTTTGGCGATATACATATTTTAGCTTGGACGACAACACCTTGGACGTTGCCCAGTAATACAGCTTTAACTGTTGGACCAAAAATTGATTATGTATTGGTGAAAACATTCAACCAATATACGTTTGAACCGGTACAAGTGATGTTGGCCAAAAATTTAGTCGGCAAACAATTTGCAGGGAAGTTTGTTTTAGCAACAAGTGAGGATGATTTTACCAATTATAAAGCAGATGATAAAAAGATTCCGTATCAAGTTTTAGCCGAATGTAAAGGTTCAGATTTAGTTGGCATCCGTTATGAACAATTATTGCCTTGGGCTTTACCGTATCAGCATCCGGAAAATGCGTTTAGAGTAATTTCAGGTGATTTTGTCACGACAGAAGACGGAACAGGAGTTGTTCACACGGCCCCTACTTTCGGTGCGGATGATGCAAAAGTAGCGAAAGAAGCATCGCCAGAAGTACCACCGATGCTAGTACTTGATGAAGCAGGAAATCCCGTTCCATTAGTTGATTTACAAGGAAAATTTATTGAAGGATTAGGCGATTTTTCAAGCAAATACGTGAAAAATGAATATTACAATGACGGCGAAGCACCTGAACGGTCAGCCGATGTTGAAATTGCCATTCAATTAAAAGAGGAAAACAAAGCGTTCAAAGTTGAGAAGTACGTGCACAGTTACCCACATTGTTGGAGAACAGACAAGCCGATTTTATATTATCCTTTAGATTCTTGGTTTATCAAAGTAACGGAGATAAAGGACAGAATGTTCGATTTGAACGATACTATCAATTGGAAACCAAAAGCTACCGGAGAAGGACGTTTCGGGAATTGGCTAAAAAATGCGAATGACTGGAATTTATCACGTTCAAGATATTGGGGAATTCCATTACCAATTTGGCGAACGGAAGATAAAACAGAAGAGGTACTCATAGGTTCAGTGGAAGAATTGTACACAGCCATTGAAAAATCAATCGCTGCGGGATTTCAAAAAGTCAACCCTTTTAAGGGTTTTCAAATTGGAAATATGAGCGACGAAAATTATGATTTGGTTGATTTACATAAAAATGTAGTCGATAAAATTGTTTTGGTTTCTGCATCGGGTAAACCAATGAATCGCGAATCTGATTTGATTGATGTGTGGTTTGACAGTGGAGCGATGCCTTACGCACAATGGCATTATCCGTTTGAAAACAAAGAATTAATTGATGATAATTTAGCTTTTCCGGCTGATTTTATTGCGGAAGGAGTTGATCAAACACGTGGTTGGTTTTATACGTTGCATGCAATTGGAACTTTGGTTTTTGATAAAATAGCTTATAAAAATGTGGTTTCAAACGGATTAGTTTTGGATAAAAACGGACAAAAAATGTCCAAACGGTTGGGAAATGCCGTTGATCCATTTGTAACATTGGCTCAATATGGTCCGGATGCTACCCGTTGGTATATGATTGCCAATGCAAATCCGTGGGACAATTTGAAATTTGACATTGAAGGTGTGGCGGAAGTGCGGCGAAAATTCTTTGGCACCCTATATAATACTTATTCTTTCTTTTCGTTGTATGCCAATATTGATGGGTTTACATTCAAAGAGGCAGAAGTTCCTTTATCAGAAAGACCTGAAATCGACCGTTGGATTTTATCAGAATTGCAAACGTTAGTGCTGTTAGTGGATGAAAGTTATGCCGATTATGAACCGACGAAAGCAGCAAGAGCTATTTCTGACTTTGTACAAGAGCATTTGAGCAACTGGTACGTACGTTTGTGTAGAAGAAGATTCTGGAAAGGGGAATACGGCACAGACAAAATCGCGGCATATCAAACGCTTTATACTTGTTTAGTGACTGTTGCAAAATTGTCGGCACCAATAGCTCCTTTCTTTATGGACAGGCTTTATCGAGATTTAACGCAAGCAACACATTCAGAAAATTTTGACAGTGTACATTTGGCTGATTTCCCTAACTATGTTGAAAAATATGTTGATAAATCGTTGGAGAGCAAAATGATGAAAGCACAAACGGTTTCTTCACTGGTTTTATCCTTGCGTAAGAAGGAGATGATTAAGGTACGTCAACCGTTGCAAAAGGTTATGATTCCTATACTTGACGAAAATCAACGAGCTGAAATTGAAGCGGTTTCTGACCTAATAAAAGCAGAGGTAAACGTGAAAGAAATCGTGTTATTAGACGATGCGTCCGGGGTTTTAGTGAAGCAAATCAAACCTAATTTTAAGACGTTAGGCCCTCGTTTTGGGAAAGATATGGGATTGATTGCCAAAGAGATACAAAGTTTTACGCAAGAGCAAATTAATGAAATTGACCAAAGCGGGAGCTACACGCTTGTACTTTCAGGAAAATCAATAACTTTAGCACAAGATGATGTAGAGATTTCCTCGCAGGATATTCCGGGTTGGTTAGTAGCAAATGCAAATGGAATTACGGTTGCATTAGACATTACCATCACGGAGGATTTGAAGAATGAAGGAATTGCAAGAGAGTTAGTAAATCGTATTCAAAATTTACGTAAAGACAGTGGATTTGAAGTTACGGATAAAATAAAAGTTCAATTAGAAAAGAATGGGAATTTAGAACAAGCGATTACCGCTAATTTAGACTATGTTCAGTCTGAGACCTTAACTAAATCACTCGTCTTTGAAGAAAAAATAGAAATTGGTACAGAAATTGAGTTTGATGACATTAAAACAAAAATAATAATTTCAAAATAGATTAGATTATGACAGATGAAGTAGTAAAGTTCTCAGAAGCCGATTTGGCAGAGTTCAAAGAAATTATCTTAAAAAAAATAGAGAAAGCCCAAAATGATTTGGAACTTATCAAAAGTGCTTATATGAATGATTTAAATAATGGAACAGACGATACGTCACCCACCTTTAAAGCATTTGAGGAAGGCAGTGAGACGATGAGTAAAGAAGCCAACTCGCAATTAGCCATTCGTCAGGAAAAATTTATCCGCGATTTGAGAAATGCTCTTTTTAGAGTAGAAAACAAAACCTATGGTGTTTGCAAAGTGACCGGTAAATTGATATCAAAAGAACGATTGAAATTAGTGCCACATGCTACAATGAGCATCGAGGCAAAAAACATGCAGCGTTAATATGTATTTAAATAGTTTAAGAGGCCTCGCTTATGCGAGGCTTTTTTTGTGAAAAGAACATTGAATTGAAAAAAGTGAATATAAAAAAAGAGAGACTATAAGGTCTCTCTTTGTTATCGATGAAAAGTATTAAAAATTCACCACACTAATTTGTTCCAACGTATGGTTTGCTCCATAATTGTATTGGATAATTTTGTTGCTTCCCACAGCTATAAGATGTGAATTTAAAGGAATTACGTCTTGCACACCATCTGAGTAGGTGTTTTGAAGTGTTAACTCTGCCGGATTTGTGGCATTAAACACATTTAGGTTTCCGGCAGCACAAACATATAAAACATTATCTTTTATACCCAATCCACGAGGATCACCCAATAAATAGGTAGAAACTAAAGTTGGATTCGAAATATCCGTGATATCAATTACGTTTACCTGGTCTTCAATAGCACCACAAGTAGAACCACCTCTAACCGTAATATAGGCTGTATTTGCAAATACTACAACCGGATCACAAGCAGTAGCATGCGAGAAACCAGACACGAAATAAGGATTAAACTCATCTTGGGCATTCACAATATACATTCCGTTCGTGGACCCCACAAATAAGAATTCTTTTTGTTTGAAGAGGGTTTCAAATTGCCCTCCGCCAAGCCATTCGGTCATATATACTGCTTTATCAAAAAAAGCTTGAGTTGGATCACTGATGTTAAACACATTAAGTTCATAACTTTCTACGGCATAAAGAGCATTGTTGTTAATTTGAAATTTCGCATAAGAGCCACCTGTTCCCACAGAACCTGCAGCAGAACTCTCAAAACTAGCCAACGCATCGTTTGCAAAAATTAAATCCTGACCTTGTGGTCTGCTTCGGTTCTCAATACGATATCCCACAATAATTTCATTAGTAGTAGGATACACATCAAAGGCATAAAATTCTGCATCATCCGGATAGGAAGGATAAAATTCAAAGGCATTTTCAACGGTTTGAACAACGGTAATATTAGAAAGATTAGAAAGGTCAAAAACAACCAAGTCAATAAAATTATCGGCATAAAGATAATTTCCTTTGACAGCAATGTCGTGAACGCCCTCTAAGTTGATAAAAGCCGTATTTTGTGGACTTGCAGGGTTTGAATTGTCAAAAATGTGAATACCGGATTCTTGAGCAACATAAAATAAGAGATTTTCAGCAACATAGACTTTTCCGTCTGCATTTGTTTCTTGAGCGGAAGTTACGTTTATACTACTGCGAATAGTTGCTAATGATTTTATTTCAGGAACGGCGAATTTTGCCATTTCGCTGTTGTCATCCTCGTTGTTACAAGAAGCAAAAAAGCTAAGAATAAAAGCAACAACAATAATTTTTACTGTTTTCATTATATATTGAATTAGGTTTAACAAAATTACTGACTTTTTTAATACAATAGTCATAAACTTCAGATGCAAATCAAATAAAAAAGTTGCGTGAAAGATTAAAAAAAACCTAAAATTTGAGACAAGCCAAGGAGAATGTATTTTTTGATGGATAATATTCCTATTTTTGCACGATAAAATTTTAAAAATGACTTTAAAAAAGGCCTATCTGATTGTCTTTCTGATTCTTTTAGCTGATCAGGTCTCAAAATTATATATAAAAACCCATTTTATTTTAGGGGGTGAAATAAAGGTGTTCGATTGGTTTAGGATTCATTTTATAGAGAATGAAGGAATGGCTTGGGGAACTGAAATCCCGGGCGATTATGGCAAATTAATTTTAACCCTTTTCCGAATTGTTGCTGTTTTTGGTATTGGTTATTGGTTGTGGGATTGTGTTCGAAAAGCGAGTTCTACCTATTTAATTGTTGCTGTTTCCTTAATTCTAGCCGGAGCTTTCGGAAATATTATAGACAGTGTTTTTTATGGGGTGATTTTCAACGATAGTTATAATGCTCCTTCGGTATTTTTTTCTGAACAACCTTATGGAACTTGGTTTCATGGAAAAGTTGTCGATATGCTTTATTTTCCAATTTGGAAAGGAACTTTACCGGAGTGGCTTCCTTTTATTGGGGGTAAATATTTCACTTTTTTTAATGCAATTTTCAACATTGCTGATATGGCCATTTCAACAGGAGTGGGAATATTAATTGTGTTTAATAAAAAAGCATTTGGGACAACTGATAAAACAGAAGAATCAAAAGAAGCTTTGGCTTAAATAAAATGATACACTTTTAAGGGAGTTACAACATAATCTAACAGAACATCAGATTCATTAATTCCTTCAATAGTTTCTTCGGCTTCAAAAAAAGACAAACCTATTTTAATGGTTTCCCGATTACAAGCTGATAAAAAGCGATCATAAAAACCTTTACCATATCCCACCCGATGCCCTTTTTTGTCGAAGGCTAAAAGCGGCACGAAAACGACATCAATTTTTGAAACAGGCACTTCTAAACCATTGATTGGTTCCGGGATGTTGCATTCATTTTTTTTAATTTTAGTATTGTCTGTCAACAGAAAATGAGTCATTTCCCCGTTTTCAAAATTACTTTTTGAAAGAACAATTTCTTTGTCTTTTCCGGCTAAAACCTGAAGAATAAATTCTGTGTCAATTTCTTTTTGTTCCTCGATAGAAAGGAATAAATGGTAATAGGTTTTGTCCCAAATGACAACATTCAAAAGTTGATTGGCAATTGCTAGACTTTTTTGTTCTCTTTGTTCGTTAGAAAGTTCGGCTCGAAGAGTTTTATATTGCTTGCGTAAATCGTTTTTATTCATCGTATAAAAATAACAAAATTATTTTCGTTGCACCTCATTTGAAAATCTTAATTATCCAATTAACTTTGTTACATGAATAATCCTTCACTTGAACTCCAACTTCAAACACTTCCCGACAGCCCGGGAGTTTATCAGTATTATGATAAGGAGGAAAAAATTCTCTATGTAGGAAAAGCCAAAAACCTCAAGAAACGAGTTTCTTCATATTTTAATAAAACGCACGATAATGCCAAAACAAACGTATTGGTTCGCAAAATTGTCACTATCAAACACATTGTTGTTTCTACCGAACAAGATGCTCTCTTGCTGGAAAATAATTTAATCAAAAAATTACAACCACGTTACAACGTAATGCTGCGAGATGATAAAACCTATCCTTGGATTTGCATTAAAAAAGAACCTTTTTCCCGTATTTTTTCAACCCGAAAAATGATTAAAGATGGTTCAGAGTATTTTGGACCCTATACCAGTTTTAAAACGGTTCATACCTTACTTGATTTAATTAAAGAACTGTATCCGTTGCGAACTTGTAATTATGATTTAAGCGAAACTAACATTAATAGCAATAAATATAAAGTCTGTTTAGAATACCATATCGGTAATTGTAAAGGACCTTGTGAAGGATTAGAATTATTAGAAAATTACCAAAAACAAGTTGATGCAATCCGACAAATCTTGAAAGGGAACTTTAAAGAAAGTTTAAAAGATTTTAAAATGAGAATGCAGGAGTTGGCTACAGACATGGCATTTGAAGAAGCTCAAAAAGTCAAAGAGAAGATAGCAGTTTTAGAAAATTACCAAGCAAAATCAACTATTTTGAATCCGAAGATTTCTAATATTGATGTGTTTTCTATTGTTTCAGACGAAACGATGGCGTATGTCAATTTTCTCCAAATTGCTCATGGAGCGATTATTCGTTCCCATACTTTGGAATTGAAAAAGAAACTTGACGAAACGGATGAGGAGTTGTTGGAGTTGGCCGTTGTAGAACTTCGGGAGCGTTTTCATTTAACTTCTAAAGAACTTATTTTACCTTTTGAGCTTGACTTCGGAGACAAAATAAAAGTCACCGTTCCACAAGTGGGCGATAAAAAGCAAATACTGGAGCTTTCTCAACGCAATGCCAAATACCACCGTTTAGAACAACTAAAGCAAATTCAAATCGTAGACCCTGAGCGGCACACAAATCGAATCATGGCTCAAATGCAAAAAGATTTGCGACTTTCAGTAGAACCAAGGCATATTGAATGTTTTGACAATTCAAATATTCAAGGAACAAATCCCGTCGCGGCTTGTGTGGTTTTTAAAGATGGAAAGGCCAGTAAAAAGGATTATCGTCATTTCAATATCAAAACAGTAGTTGGCCCGGATGATTTTGCTTCGATGGAAGAGGTGGTTTTTCGGCGATACAAAAGGATGTTAGATGAAAATCAACCGTTGCCACAACTCATTATCATTGACGGTGGAAAAGGACAATTGTCATCAGCTTTAAAAAGTTTGGATGATTTAGGCTTACGTGGAAAAATTGCAATTATAGGGATAGCCAAACGATTAGAAGAATTGTTTTATCCCGGTGATTCTGTTCCTTTGTATTTGGATAAAAAATCGGAAACCTTAAAAATAATTCAGCAGTTGCGGAATGAAGCACACCGATTTGGGATTACGCACCATCGGGAAAAAAGGAGTAAATCAGCCTTGCAAACCACACTTGAAACAATTCCAGGAGTAGGCGAGAAAACGATGGTAATGTTATTAAAACACTTCAAAAGTGTTAAAAGATTAGCACTGGCTTCAGAAAATGAAATTTCAGCTGTGGTTGGAGTAGCAAAAGCCAAAAAAATTTACGAATTTTACAAGGCAATAAATAAATAAATTGTTTTGAAGCGAATTGTTCAGACCTTTTTGGTTACAATTTTTACCTTTTCCCCTTTGCCTTTTTTGAGATTACCAACTCGGATTAGGTACATCAGTTTATATTTACTATTTCCAATTACCTTTTGCCTTTTGCCTTTTACCGCTTTTTCTCAAGACACGATTCAACGACCAAAAATTGGACTTGTTCTTAGCGGAGGAGGAGCGAAAGGATTGGCTCATATTGGGGTTCTAAAAATGATAGATGAAGCCGGTATAAAAATAGATTATATTGGAGGGACGAGTATGGGAGCTGTTGTCGGCGGGTTATATGCATCCGGTTATACCGCGATACAAATCGACAGCATATTTAAAGCGGCTGATTATGATGCAATTATACAAGATTATACGCCAAGAGTTTCAAAAGATTATTATGAACGAGAGAATAATGATCGTTATGCGGTTACTTTACCTTTTAATAAATTTAAATTAGGTGTCCCGATTGCACTTTCCAGAGGTTTATATAATTATAATTTAATGACACGGTTATTGGATCATGTTAGGCATGAGCGGGATTTTAAAAAATTACCCATTCCATTCGTGTGTATAGCTACTGATATAGAAACAGGACAGGAAGTCTTTTTAGATCACGGATTTTTGTCTCAAGCTATCGTCGCGAGCGGGGCTTTACCAACATTATATGCACCGGTAATTATTGATGGTAAATTTTTAATCGATGGCGGAGTATTAAATAATTTTCCGGTAGAGGAAGTTAAAAAAATGGGAGCCGATATCGTTATCGGTGTTGATGTTCAATATGAATTAAAAGAAAGAGAAGAACTTACGGAAGCAACAAAATTATTGGTTCAAATATCGAATTTACAAATGATTAAGAAGATGGAAGAAAAAAAACATCTTATCGATATTTACATCAAGCCCAGCATAAATGATTTCACAGTTGTTTCTTTTGATAAAGGTCCAGAAATAATTCAAATTGGTGAAAATGTTGCTAAAGAGTTTATGGATGAATTCAAAAAATTAAGTACAAATTATAAAAGACCAATAACAGTTTTTCCAAAAACAGAAGTAGACAGTTTATACATTAGTTCAATCAAAATCAACCCACTTGAAAATTATACAAAGTATTATGTTCAAGGAAAATTAAGATTTAAACCGGGGCAAAAAATAAGCTACGCCGACTTAGTAAGGGGTATTGATTTTTTAAATACTACTCAAAACTTCAGTTCGTTAAGTTACACGTTAGAAAAAGAAGAAGAAGGCGATCAATTAAATCTTTTTTTAGTTGAAAACCCTACCAAAACGTATTTAAAGTTAGGACTTCATTATGACGGATTGTTCAAAAGTGGCATTTTAGTGAACTATACCAAGAAAAAATTATTATTTAAAAATGATGTGTTTTCCGCAGATGTTGTGTTGGGTGATAATTTTAGGTATTTCATAGACTATAATGTTGATATTGGTTATAATTTGAGTGTTGGTTTTAATTCTAAATTTTATCAATTTAATAGAAATATAAATACTAATTTTAGTGAATGGGATGTTTTAAGAGAAGCCGGTACTAATTCAATAAATGTTGATTACAGGAATTTTACAAACCAATTATATATCCAAACACTTTTTGTTCAAAAATTCAGTGCAAAAATAGGGGTAGAGCTGATGAATCTTAAAATCCATTCAGAAACACTTTCTAATTCAACGGCTATTTTTGATAATGGAGATTATTTATCTGTTTTTGGCAATATGAATTTTGATTCGTTTGATAATAAATATTTTCCAAAAAAAGGATGGTATTTTAATGGAGATGTTCAATCATTTTTATATTCTTCCAGATTTGAAGATATTTTTTTAATGCACACTATTTTCAAAGCAGAAGCGGCATATGCTCAAAAATTATTTAGAAAAGGTTCGTTTATTTTAAAATCAGAAGGAGGGTTTACCGTTGGTGAGCAAAGTATTCCTATTTTAAACTTTTTTATTGGCGGGTATGGTTATAAGCCGTTTAACAATTTTAGACATTTTTATGGCTATGATTTTGTTGGGTTAACCGGAAATAGTTATGTGATGGGCAGCCTAAGTTTTGATTATGAAATCTTCAAAAAAAATCACTTAAATGTAACTGCAAATTATGCCAATATGGGGTATGATATTTTTGTGAATGATGGATGGTTAAAATTACCGACTTATTCTGGTTATTCCATTGGTTATGGTTTGGAAACCATTTTTGGCCCCGTTGAAATTAAACAAAGTTGGTCCCCTGAAACCAAAGATTCCTTCACTTGGTTTGGCGTAGGTTTTTGGTTTTAATTTTACATATTATTTAATATTTTTTACGATATTTGTATATTATATAAAAAAAACAGCAAAATGGTTATAATTCTAGGGTTGTTATTAGCTTTTGCATTAGGAATTATTGTGGGAATTAATATTAAGAAAAACAACTGAAATAATATCATTCTTCATGAATAAATCATTTTGGCAAGGGATGTTAGAGTATCTTCATTTTCTTCAAAAGAGAAATCCGGAGTGATATTTTTGTTGAATCGGTAAATCAACTAATTCAACTATCCGTTTTTATTAATTATCTAATTTTAAAATTATGCCATTTTATCATAAACTTGGAAATATTCCACCAAAGCGTCATACACAATTTCGTAAACCAAACGGTGATTTGTATTACGAACAACTTTTCGGTACGGTAGGTTTCGACGGCATGTCGACTAATTCATATCACGAACAACGACCTACACAAGTAAAAGAAATTCGTTCACAATACAGTATCGCTCCGATAATCGCTAAATCTAACAATATTCAGTCATACAAATTGAGCGGTTTTGATGTGGCTCCTCAAGACGATTATTTGGAAAGCAGAAAAATTGTGCTCACTAATTCAGACTGTCATATCGTGTTAGCCGCTCCTAGAAAATCAACCACGGATTATTTTTATAAAAATACAGATTCCGACGAAATGATTTTCATTCATAAAGGTTCCGGTAAATTGAGAACAATCTATGGGAATCTTGATTTTAAATATGGAGATTACCTTATCGTTCCCCGTGGGATTATATACAAAATAGATTTTGATACCGAAGATAACCGCTTGTTTATTGTAGAATCGCACGCTCCAATATATACTCCAAAACAATATCGTAATTGGTTTGGACAATTGTTAGAGCATTCTCCGTATTGCGAACGTGATATCCGTCGCCCGTATGAATTAGAAACAAATAATGAAAAAGGTGATTTTATCATCAAAGTAAAAAAGAAAGACGAAATTTTTGAAATGGTTTACGCTTCACACCCTTTTGATGTCGTAGGGTATGATGGTTACAATTATCCTTATGCATTTTCCATTCATGATTTTGAGCCAATTACCGGTCGAATTCATCTTCCACCACCAATACATCAAACTTTTGAAACAACTGCATTTGTTGTCTGTTCATTTGTGCCTAGATTATACGATTATCATCCATTAGCGATTCCGGCACCTTATAACCACAGTAATATTGATGCAGATGAGGTTTTGTATTATGTTGATGGTGATTTTATGAGTAGAAACGATATCAAAGCCGGTAACATTTCCTTACATCCTGCCGGAATTGCTCATGGTCCTCATCCCGGAGCTGCGGAAAGAAGTATTGGAAAAAAAGAAACACTTGAGTTAGCCGTAATGGTTGACACGTTCAAACCTTTAATGGTAACAGAAGAAGCGATGAAAATTGCTGATGATAACTATTTTCAAAGCTGGTTGTAGAAATTAACAATAAAACCCCGCTAGGGTTAAAAAAATATTTTAAAAATGAGTAAAGAAGTAAAATCCGTTGAATACGGACTGGAAAAAATATTTGAAGGAGCACAAGACTTCCTTCCACTTTTAGGAACAGATTATGTTGAGTTTTATGTAGGAAACGCAAAACAATCGGCACATTATTACAAAACCGCATTTGGTTATCAATCACATGCCTATCGCGGATTAGAAACAGGATCAAAAGATTCCGTGAGTTATGTATTAAAACAGGATAAAATTCGATTGGTATTAACAACACCATTAACGAGTAATTCACCTATCAATGAACATCTTGTCAAACATGGAGATGGAGTGAAAGTGATTGCTCTTTGGGTGGAAGATGCCCGTTCAGCTTGGGAAGAAACCACTAAGCGAGGGGCTAAATCATTTATGGAACCAACCGTTGAAAAAGATGAACACGGCGAAGTTGTCCGTTCCGGAATCCATACTTATGGAGAAACGGTTCACATATTTGTAGAAAGAAAAAATTACAACGGAGCCTTTTTACCTGGTTTTGTAGAATGGAAATCAGAATATAATCCGGAGCCACTTGGATTAAAATATGTAGACCACATGGTAGGGAATGTCGGTTGGGGCGAAATGAACCAATGGGTCAAATGGTATGAAGATGTGATGGGATTTGAAAATTTCCTTTCTTTCGATGATACACAAATTCACACCGAATATTCTGCCTTGATGAGTAAAGTAATGAGTAATGGTAATGGAAGAATAAAATTCCCAATTAATGAACCTGCGAAAGGGAATAAAAGATCTCAAATTGAAGAATATATTGATTTTTATGAAGGGTCTGGAGTTCAACACTTAGCGGTTGCCACAGATGACATTATTAAAACCGTTGCCGGATTAAAAGCCCGTGGAGTAGAATTTCTTCCACCTCCACCACAAGCTTACTATGATGATATTCCACGTCGCTTAGGTGTTCACATGGATATGATGAAAGAAGATATTAAAGAATTACAAAGACTTTCCATATTAGTAGATGCGGACGAAGACGGTTATTTATTACAGATTTTTACCAAGCCTGTTGAAGACAGACCAACGTTGTTTTATGAAATTATTCAACGAATGGGAGCAAAAGGATTTGGAGCAGGTAACTTTAAAGCGTTATTTGAAAGCATAGAAAGAGAGCAAGCTTTAAGAGGAACGTTATAAAACAATACAAAAATTACAGATAATGAAATTTTTGACCTATAAACTGCTATTTTTTTACAAATATTTAGTTAAAGTTGAATTTTCATTAAAAATAATACAACTAACAGATTACCTTTGCACTCGCAAAAGAAGGAGTGGTTACCTTCTTAGTGTAATATAAATTTTTCATAATTTATAGTTTTTTGGTTAGTTAATAGCATACAACCCAATCGGTAACGGTTGGGTTTTGTGTTTTTAGTACCGAAACTTCGGGATTGGCTTTAGAAAAGTCTTTCTATTTTTCAGATTCTTAAAAAAACATTAAAGTCCTCACATTTTTTGAGGTCTTTTTTAGTTTTAGTACATTTGGAACAGAAATTGATTTATCTATTGAAAAATCAAGTAGTGTTATGAAAAATTTTCTCTTAATCGTTTTGTTTTTATCGACAGTAAGTTTCAATTCCCAGGCTAATTTAGCAAGGAAGGAAGAAGCTTTTGAAGTGGGAGAATGGTTTAAATTCCGCATACATTATGGCCTAATAAACGCCGGTTATGCAGAACTAGAAGTGAAAGAAGCTGTTCGCAATAATAAAAAAGTTTTTCATGCCAAAGGCCGTGGTTATACCGTTGGAATGACTAAGTTCTTTTTTGAAGTGGATGATGATTACCAAAGTTATTTTGACAAAGAATCCGGAAATCCATATCAATTTGTTCGAAAAATAGATGAAGGGGGTTATACAAAAAACCAAGAAGGGTTCTTTAATCATAAAAATAAAACCATTTTAGTCAAAGATTACAAGAAAAAAACGGAAAAAACCTTTGAAGTTCCTGATAATACCCAAGACATTTTATCTACCTTTTACTATTTACGAAATCACCCTAATGTTGACAAACTGAAAGTGGGTGAGTCAATTAATGTCGATATGTTTTTTGATGATGAAACGACTAAATTTAAGTTGAAATTTATTGGTCGTGAAGATTTAAAAACTAAATTTGGGGTAATTTCCACAATGATATTTAGACCTTATGTTCAAGCCGGTCGTGTTTTTAAAGAACAAGAGAGCTTAACTGTATGGATATCAGATGATGACAACAAATTACCCGTTCGAATTAAAGCCAGTTTAGCTGTAGGTTCAATAAAAGCAGATTTGGAACAATTCAAGGGACTAAAACACACATTTACCGTTAAAGCAAAACCGTAATGAATTCAATAGCACACAAAGAAATTTTAGAACAGATAGAACAAAAATTTCAGGCAATAAATCAAAAAACTGATACACATTTAGAAGGACTGTTGTGGGCAAAACCAATAACCTATTGGGATTATATCCAAACGGATGCCTTGCTTAATCTTCAAACCCAACGAACAACTTTACCGGATGAAATGGTATTTATTATGTACCATCAAGTGAATGAATTATTGTTTAAAATGATTCTTTGGGAAATTGAACAACTCTGCCAAACGGAGCAACCTGAAACAGATTATTTTACTGAAAAATTAATGAGAATCAGTCGTTATTTCGACATGTTGACAACCTCTTTTACCATTATGAAAGAAGGAATGGACGTTGAACAATACATGAAATTCAGAAATACGTTAACACCCGCCAGTGGTTTTCAAAGTGCTCAATACCGATTTATTGAATTTTCATCAACTGATTTGATTAACTTGATTGATTACCGTTTTAGAGCAACGATAGATAGAAATACGCCCTATGAACATGCGTTTGAACACTTGTATTGGCAAGCAGCCGGGAAAGATTACCAAACCGGCGGAAAATCTTTTTTAATTTTAGAGTTCGAACGAAAATATAAAAAGGAATTTTTGCGTTTTATGGAAGAATATAACACCACTAATTTGTGGCGAAAATTCAAACAATTACCTGAAAACGACCAAAAAAATGAAGCATTAGTTAATGCGATGCGACATTATGATTACACCGTCAACATAACTTGGGTAATGGGTCATTATCATGCAGCAAAAAAATATATTGAAAGCGGACACGGAACCGGAGAAGCAACAGGTGGCAGTGATTGGAAAAAATACATGTTGCCCAAATACCAACGAAGAATTTTCTTCCCTGAACTATGGTCTGCTGAGGAATTGGCCACTTGGGGAGAAAAAGAAAGTATATAATTGATTTAAAGAAAAAACATTGAAATTTAAAATAGTAACGATATCTCTAATCACTTTACTCTTATTCGCCTGCGAAGAAAAAGATAAAAAAGTTGTTCCTAAAGAAGTTATTAAAGAAGAGCCAATCATTGTTGAGTTTGGGTTTACGTACAATGATTATTTAGTAGTTCAAGATACAGTTCAAAGCGGAGACACATTCAGTAAATTATTAGAAGAAAATAACATCGGTACTTTTAAAGTGCATGATGTCACAGAAATGGTAAAAGATAGTTTTAATCTTCGGGATATTCGAATTGGCAAGCCTTTTACCCTTTTAAAATCAAAAAAAGCACCTCACCAATTACAGGTTTTTATTTATCAGAAAGATAATATTCATTACAGTGTTGTGGATTTCAGAGATACTGTGGTGATTGCTTATAATAAACAAAAACCCATCACTATAAAACGAAGAACTATTGCTACGTCAATTAGTGGATCATTGTCGGAAACATTAAGTAAAAATGGTGTCGATGCTTCAATGGCAAATAATTTAGCAAAAATTTATGAGTATTCAATTGACTTCTTTAAGATTCAAAAAGATGATAAATTTGCGGTAACGTTTTATGAAAAATATATCAACGACAGTATTTATGCCGGTGTAGAAAGAATGGAAAGTTCTTTTTTTGAACATAAAGGCAAAAAAATCTACGCTTTTCCATACAAATTAGACAGTTTATCCAAAAAAGTGGATTATTATGACGAAGAAGGAAAAGGATTGAAAACCATGTTTTTGAAGGCTCCGTTGGATTATTTTAGAATATCTTCTCGTTTTTCACCTAAACGTTTTCATCCAGTCCAAATGACTTGGAAAGCTCATAAAGGAACAGATTATGCGGCGGCACAAGGAACTCCTATTAAAACAACAGCTTCCGGAGTTGTTGAAAAAACAGGATATACAGCTGGAAACGGGAACTTTGTAAAAGTAAAACACAACGGAACTTATTCCACTCAATATTTACATATGTCCAAAATTTTAGTAAGACAAGGGCAACGTGTTGAACAAGGTCAGGTGATTGGAAAAGTGGGAAGTACAGGTTTAGCCACCGGTCCACATGTGTGTTATCGCTTTTGGAAAAATGGTGTTCAAGTTGATCCTTTATCACAAAAATTACCAAATACTGAACCGATGAATGAAAAACACCGGAAAAATTATTTAACTTATATCGCTCCTTTAAAAAGGGAGTTAGACAGCATTGCAACACTACAGTTTAAAAAATAAAATTGATATCATGGCTTTAAAAAGTACCAATCCTTCAGGAACAGCAGCTTGGCAAAATTTGAAAAAGCATTTTGAAGAAATGCAACATGTTTCTATGCAAGAACTTTTTGCTAAGGATGCTAGAAGAGTAGAAAAATTTCATATTCAATGGAACGACTTTTTAGTCGATTATTCTAAAAATATTCTTACTGAAGAAACAAAACAATATCTTTTGGCTCTAGCGAATGAAGTTGATTTAAAAGATGCTATATCGAAATATTTTGCCGGTGATTTAATTAATCAAACAGAGAACAGAGCCGTATTACACACAGCATTAAGGGCTTCTTCTAATGCAAGTATTTTGGTTGATGGGGTAAATGTGATGCCGGAAGTAGTGGCCGTAAAAAATAAAATCAAAAACTTCACGGAAGAAGTGGTTAACGGTGAACGAAAAGGTTTTACAGGAAAGCCTTTTACGGATGTGGTAAACATTGGTATTGGTGGTTCTGATTTGGGCCCAGCAATGGTAGTTGAAGCCCTTCAGTTTTATAAAAATCAACTGAATGTCCATTTTGTTTCAAATGTGGATGGTGATCATGTGAACGAAGTTATAAAAAAAGTAAACCCCGAAACAACTTTATTTGTAATTGTTTCTAAAACGTTCACTACTCAAGAAACCTTATCTAATTCCGAAACAATTCGCTATTGGTTTTTAAAAGCAGCTAAGCAAGAAGATGTAGCCAAGCATTTTGTCGCCGTTTCTACCAATATTCAAAAAGTGACAGAATTTGGAATTCATCCCGATAACATTTTCCCAATGTGGGATTGGGTTGGTGGTCGATTTTCGCTTTGGAGTGCTGTTGGATTATCCATTAGCTTAGCCGTTGGTTATGAAAATTTTGACAAGTTATTGATTGGAGCTCACGACATGGATGAGCATTTTAGAACAACACCGTTTGAAAAAAACATTCCGGTTATTTTAGCTTTATTAAGTATTTGGTATAATAATTTCTTTGGTGCGGAAAGTGAAGCTTTGATTCCGTATACGCAATATCTTCAAAAATTAGCTCCTTATCTTCAACAAGGAATAATGGAGAGTAACGGAAAGAGCATTGACCGTGAAGGAAACCCGGTGAATTATCAAACCGGAACAATAATCTGGGGAGAACCGGGAACAAATTCTCAACATGCTTTCTTTCAATTAATTCACCAAGGGACAAAATTGATTCCAACTGATTTTATTGGATTTGTACATTCGCTTTATGGAAATCAAGATCATCATGATAAATTAATGTCTAACTTTTTTGCACAAACCGAGGCTTTATTAAACGGAAAACCTGCAGAACAAGTCATGGCTGAATTTGAAAAACAAGGAGTTTCTGGAGAAAAGGCAGATTTTTTATTACCGTTTAAAATATTTTCAGGAAATAGACCTACAAATACTTTTTTAATTACCAGTTTAACTCCGGAGACTTTAGGTTCTTTAGTTGCCTTATATGAACACAAAATATTTGTACAAGGTGTTATTTGGAATATTTTCAGTTATGACCAATGGGGTGTTGAACTAGGCAAACAATTAGCCAATTCAATTTTAGGGGAAATTACTTCCGGTAAAATTAAAAACCACGACAGTTCAACCAACTTTTTATTGACACATTTTTTAAACCAAAAATAAAAATCGAAACCCTATCTGCTTGATAGGGTTTTTTATTTTACTATATTTGTTTTTCATAAAAAATCACCTATGTACGAATTATTACAAAAATTGCATTCTTGGTGGGCCTATTTGGCTCTAATACTTCTTTTTTTAGCTGTTATTAATGCTATTTTAGGCTATACCGGCAAAAAATTATTTCAACCCAAAGATTTACGCATTTCACTTTTTGCGTTGATTTTTACTCATATTCAATTGTTATTAGGGCTTATTTTATATATAGTTTCTCCTTTAGGATTAGATTCGTTAGGACAAATGAAAGACCCGGCTATCCGATTAACATCGATGGAACATCCATTAATCAACATCATAGCGATTATATTAATTACAATTGGATGGTCAAAACATAAAAAAGTAGCCAACAACCTTAAATTTCAAAAAATTATGGTTTTTTACGGGTTGGGATTATTACTTATTTTAATTCGAATTCCTTGGAGTTCTTGGTTAGGATAAAAGTTTAAAACCACGTTTTTTCGTGGTTTTCTCATTTTGGAACACTATTTGTTAATGATAAACGCACTTAAAATCTGGATTATGAAACATAAAACCGAGCTGATTGTGTTTGGGCTGTTTGCCTTATTGTTTTTCAGTAGTTTTTCTTTTGAAACAAAGCATTTCGAAAAACCATCATTAAATAGAATTATCCATAGAGATACTACTAAAAATGATAAAACTGCCATCGATAGCATTGCAACAGAAGGTAATTTTACCTTTAAATTGTATAAAAAAGGAGCTCATGCCTCTTATTATGCGGATAAATTTACAGGGAAAAGAACTGCAAGCGGACAAGTTTTTGACAATCAAAAGCACACGGCTGCACACCGGAAATTCCCATTTGGAACAAAAGTTAGGGTAACCAATGAAGCCAATGGAAAATCAACTATTGTAACAATCAATGACCGCGGACCCTTTACGAAAGGAAGAGAAATTGATTTGTCTAAAAGAGCTTTTCAGGATATTGCCCGACATAACGGATATGGCTCGATGAAAGTGACGATTGAATTAGTTGAAGAAATAAAAGACACAATAAATTGAGTTAGCTCCAGTTTTTAAAAGGATTTCTGCTTAAATAAGCATTGTAATAACGTTCGTCGTTGGTTACTTCTTCTCCCAACCAAGAAGGTTTTTCGAAAGCTTCTTCTTCTGATTCTAATTCTATTTCAGCCATAATTAATCCTTCATTTTCGCTGGAGAAAACATCGACTTCAACGACATGATTACCGACTTTGATATCGTAACGAATTTTGTCGATAATTCCTGTTTCACAAAGTTTTAAAAGTTTTTCTGCATCGGCTACAGAAATTTCTTTTTCCCATTCCAAACGCGTTAAACCCGTTTCATTTCCAATGCCTTTGATGGTTATGAAAGCTTTATTTCCTTTGATTCGAATGCGAACAGTACGTTCAGGATGTGAATTTAAATAGCCTTGTACAATTCTCGATTCCTGAAAAGCTTCTTTTTTAAATTGTGGAGAAGTAACTAAAAATTTTCGTTCAATTTCTATCATAATATTTTCATATAATATGAATGCAAGGTAGATATAAATATTTTTGATTCGTATTTTTACAAAACAAATATACCAAATGGCTGTATCCTTTACTAAAAAGAAAAAAGTAACGACGATTGATGTTTTAACCGATTATTTCGATAATAATAAACGGTGGGAAGCAACAATTGACCCGTTAGAAATTCTAGTTAAAATTGTAGCTTCAATTCGGCCTAAAAATCTAAAAAAAACAGATGAAATAGACCTTACGGATTTACTACTGTTTTTGAAGAAAAATAAATCAATTACAAATCAATTTTCAAGTTATCTGAAGGGTTTACTTTTTGAGAAAAAAATCAGTAGAATATTATCAGATGCTGCTATACTTCAGGATGTGGATTTTTTATTTGAAGTTAAAAAACGAATTTATGCCCGAATTTTGCCCTATCAACATGAACCAGATACCCTAGAATTTGTTTTGAATCAGGTTTTTTATTTAGATTCTGACCCGATTTGGCTGTTAAAAATCCCAATTAATCAAATTGAAGATTTATATGAATTAGTAGGGTTTACCTCGCTCTATGAATCGGTTGAACAAAATTCTGTTTTATCGGAACTAATGATGTCAATGTCGTTAATTGCTCAACGAATGAGTGGGCGGGCATTAGAATCGGATGTGTTGAAAATGGTTCCGGAGTATTTTCATTTTGAAAGTCCTTTCGCGGCATTCGAAAAAGAACTTTTATCAATTCAGGACAAAATTAAAACAAAAGACAACAATCATTTTACAACGTCCGAAAGTTTGTCCTATAAACAGCTTTTTGTTTTGCATAAACAATGTGAAGAATATGTAGAAAAAGCATTTCAAAATTCTTCTAAATTTGGTATAACACTTCGGGTGAATCAAAGTTTACTCCGAATCAGGCAACAGTTATATCGATTAAAAATTCTTATTCCGCTTTTAGTAGTAGATGTTGAAACGGATAAGAAAAAAAACAGTATCCGATTGGCCTACAAATTAATTAAATACAATTGTACCCGAAATAATGTTCGAACATTTATAAAAGAAAGTACCCAATTGCTTTCCTATGAAATCACACAACATACAGCTAAAACCGGAGAAAAATATATCACTCAATCCAGATCCGAATATTTTAAAATGTTCAATACAGCTTTGGGAGGTGGATTAATAGTCGGGATTTTGTGTGTCATTAAAGTTTTGCTCTCAAAAGTGGAAACCAGTGATTTTGGCCATGCTTTTTTGTATAGTATGAATTATTCTTTTGGGTTTATTGCTATTTATGTTTTAGGATTTACATTGGCTACAAAACAGCCCGCAATGACCGCTTCCGCTTTAGTTAAAGTGCTGGAAGACGAAATAAAAGAAAACGGAAATTCGAACCAAAAACACCAAGGATTTGCTGTGTTTTTTGCTCGCGTTTTCCGTTCACAATTCATTGCCTTTGTTGGGAATGTTATCATGGCTTTCCCGATATCTTTATTGGGAATTTGGCTTATTGATTTGGCTTTTCACTATAATATTGCCGAAACGAAATGGAATACTTTAGTGACAGATTTAAGCCCGGTTCATTCAATGGCTATTTTTCATGCGGCTATTGCAGGCTGCTTTTTGTTTTTGTCGGGAATCATTTCCGGAAGTGTAGCTAATCGCGATAAACATTATCAAATTTATCTCCGAATTAAAGAACATCCATTTTTAAAACGCAGTTTTGGGAAAGAAAAAGCCGAAAAATTTGCTCACTGGTATGAAAAAAAATGGGCCGGCATTATTTCAAATTTTTGGTTTGGTATTTTTATGGGTTCCACCGCCTCAATAGGCGTCTTTTTCGGTTTAAATTTAGATATCAGACATATTACTTTTGCCAGTGGAAATCTGGCTCTTGGACTTTATGGTTCAAATTACACCTTGGATAATTGGATGTTGTTTTGGGGAATATTTGGCATCGGAATCATCGGGTTGGTTAACTTTATGGTTAGTTTCGGTTTATCTCTTGGTTTAGCTTTTCGATCAAGAGCTATTCCGCTTTCTGAATTTAAACCAATTTCCGCTTCTATTTGGAGACATTTTAAAAGCAAACCATTTTCTTTCTTTTTCCCAACAGGAACAATAGAAGTGCATCATGAAGGAGGAGATAAAATACCGTAAGATAATTCATGTTGACATGGATGCGTTCTATGCTTCTGTAGAGCAGCTTGATTTTCCGGAATTAAAAGGAAAGCCTTTGGCTGTTGGAGGAAGTGAAATTCGTGGAGTTGTTTCTGCGGCCAGCTATGAAGCCCGAAAATTTGGAGTTCGAAGTGCAATGAGTGGCGTTCTAGCCAAAAAGCAATGTCCCGATTTAATCTTTGTTAGACCTCGATTTGATCGATATACCGAAATTTCTAAAATTATCCGAAAAATATTTTACGAGTTTACGGACTTGGTTGAACCGCTATCACTAGACGAAGCCTATTTAGATGTGACTCAAAATAAAAAAGGTAATCCCAGTGCGACCTTGTTAGCTCAGGAAATTCGTAAGCGTATTTTTGAAGAAACAGGCTTAACCGCTTCAGCGGGTATTTCTATCAATAAATTTGTCGCGAAAGTAGCTTCAGATTATAATAAACCAAACGGGCAAAAAACGGTTAATCCGGATGAGGTGGAAGCTTTTTTGGAAGCGTTAGACATTCGCAAATTTTATGGCATCGGTAAAGTTACGGCCGAACGAATGTATCAATTGGGTATTTATTCCGGGAAAGATTTAAAAACCCGCAGTTTAGACTTCTTAGAACAGCATTTTGGCAAGAGCGGCACACATTATTTCTATATTGTACGGGGCATTCATAACAGTCCGGTAAAACCGAATCGTATTTCAAAATCGGTGGGAGCTGAACGTACGTTTAATGAAAACCTATCTTCTGAAGTTTTCATGGAAGATCGTTTAGAGAGTATTGCTAAAGAACTCGAACGCCGTTTGCAAAAACACAAAATTGCCGGAAAAACGGTTACATTAAAAATTAAGTACTCTGATTTTTCTCAACAAACCCGTAGCAAAACCTTGCCTTATTTTATTTCAGATAAAGCATTATTACTCGAAACGGCCAAAGAATTATTATACCAGGAAAAACTAAAAGAATCCGTTCGTTTGTTGGGGATTTCATTAAACAATTTGAATACTGAAGTGCAGAAAACCGTGGTGGTACAATTGAAGTTTGAGTTTTAAATTTTTTTAATTTTCGCTAAATAATTGTCAAACTACCCAAATCTTATAGTATATCAAATGATTGTTTTTGTTCTTAATCCTCAACAAATACATTCCTTTTGAAAATGCGTTTAAATCCAATCGCATTTCAGTTTGTTGATGATTTTCAAATAGGGCTAATTTCCTTCCATTTAAATCAAAAAGTTCCACGAAATTGACTTCATCCGTATTTTTTAGATAGCAAACAGACTTGTCATTTTCAGGAAAATAAACAACAATTTCCAGTTGGATGTTTTTAGGATTAGATAAGATAGTCGGTTCACAAGCAGTCACTTCCGGAGTTAAATTAGAATAAAATAACGTGCCATTTTTAAAGAAACAGTTCAAAAGGCCAACACCATTGATGTCAGGATATCCACCGGGAGCATTTATCATGGATAAAGAACCAACACCTTCCACCCAAATGGCTTTTTGAGAGCTGATTGTATTGGATTCATGCGGAGAAAAATAAAAATGTTTGCGAAGTTCACCCTCCCAAATAGGAACTTGTCGGATAGAATCTAACACAAACAATCCACCCTGATTCGGAAAAGGTGAGATGGGGTTTTTCATTTCAAAAGTATCACCTTCAACTAACGAAAAATCATATAATAGGTATTCATCGATATGATTTGCGGTAATTTTAGTGAGATATACCTTTTTTTGCTCTACATTTTCGGATAATAAAAATGAACGAGAGATATAGTGAAAACCATCCAAAATTTTATGTGTTTTATTATTTACGATAGTATCACCATTGGTATAGTAAATATCTGTAAGACAACCTTCATAGCAATTTGTAAAATGCCATTCATTCTGATTATCTAACAAGGGGATATAAGCTTGTCCGAACATGTTCATGCAAGACAATAGAAACAGAAGGAGTGTTTTTTTATTCATAAGCGATTCAAATATATTAATTTTTTGTATTTTATTTACTTTTATACAAGTGTTCAACAATCGTTAAACTTTAGTTGAACAAATTGCTAGTTGAGATAAAAAGCTAATTTTGAACTCAAATTATCTTAAAATGCTTGAATTTAAACACTACGACGAAGGAATATCGACTTATTTAAGTCAATTAGATGCCAAAAAAATGCCCTTGCTGACATGGGATTTTTATGGAGATTATTTAAATCAACTTAGTAAAACAATAACAGACCAACATCAACTTACACTTTTAGCCCTTTTAAATTCTTGGGAATCAAATACAGCGGTGAAAACGCAATGGGATGTTGATACTGTAGTGGTGGTTACTTGTCCTAGTTTAAAAATTGTATTCGCTTCACAAAACATGGTTCGAATGAATGGGTATCAACCGGAGGAAGTTATTGGTCATTCGCCAAAGTTATTTCAAGGAAAAGCGACTTGTTTAAAAACAGCAAAGGAAATAGGAGAAGCAGTTCGAAGCCAAAAGCCCTTTGAAAAAAAGGTAATTAATTACAGTAAAGACGGGTCACTATATAATTGCCACATCAAAGGTTTTCCAATTTTTAACCAAAACGGCGAATTGATTAATTTTATCGCTTTTGAGAAATCGGCATAAAAAAAGGAGCTTTTAAAGCTCCTTTTTTATATGAATTGTAATTAATCTCTACTCGATATTTTTGATAATAAACGGAGGAATTCGACATATAACCAAACTAAGGTTATCATTAATCCCATGGCTCCAAACCATTCCATGTATTTGGGCATTTGTTTTTCAGCCCCTTTTTCAATTTGATCAAAATCAAGAAATAAATTTAAGGCAGCGATTACGATAACTAAGACACTAATTCCTATACTCATTAAGGAATTTCCATAATGAACCGGTTGGAAGCTTGTAAACATACTCAACAACCAAGTGATAAGGTAATAGATAGCAATGGTGATGGTGGCTCCAATCACAATAGATTTGAATTTCTCCGTAACGGTAACCACTTTGTATTTATATAACATGAAACACACTAAAAATGTTGTAAAAGTTGCTCCTACTGCCTGAATCACGATTCCAGGGTACATGGATTCGAAAAGAGCAGATAAAGCTCCAATAAATAATCCTTCAAATAAAGCATAACCCGGAGCTAAATAGCCGGAAAGATGTGGTTTAAAGGAGGCTACAACAACTAAAATTAGTCCAACAACAGCACCACCAATTAAGAATGGCAAGGGATTATAACCACTTGCGGTCATCATCCAAGTTAAGGTAGCCGAGGCAACCAATAATAAAAGCATTATTAAACTTTTATTAATAGTTCCTGAAACAGTCATGGTTTCATTGTAATCAATTAGTACCGAACGATTTCCTTGTTCATCAACCTCTACTGTTTGAGGTTTGTTGAATGATTTACTTTTAAAAAATGGATTGTTTGATGTCATTGTGATTTATTTTTTTGTCTTTCAAATATAAAAAAATTTATGGAATATCAGAAACACGTAAGGTATTCACCATTCCTTTATCCGCAATTGGCATGGCTGCTAAATTAATAACCATGTCACCTTTGTCAACGAATCCTTTCGCTTTGGCAATCATATTTACATCTTCAACGGTATCGTCAGTGCTGGCAAATTTGTCATAATAAAACGAGCGAACTCCCCATAATAAATTCAATTGGGTTAAAATTCGTTTGTTTGAAGTAAACACTAAAATATGAGCACTTGGCCGCCAAGCTGAAATTTGAAAAGCGGTATAGCCACTGTTAGTCAATGTAGAAATAGCTTTCGCTTTAATTTCATTTGCCATAACGGCAGCATGAAAACAAATTGATTTTGTGATGAATCGTTTGGTGCGAACATGAGGCGGGTTGTGTGGAACTTGAATAAGCGGACTGTCTTCTACTGATTTGATGATTTTGGTCATGGTTTCAATAACTTCAACCGGATAATTTCCAACAGAAGTTTCGCCTGAAAGCATAACGGCATCGGCACCATCCATGACAGAGTTGGCTACGTCATTTACTTCAGCTCTGGTTGGTGTTAAACTCGTAATCATAGTTTCCATCATTTGAGTAGCTACAATAACAGGAATTCTGGCTGTTTTGGCACGATGAATCAATTTTTTCTGAATTAACGGAACTTCTTCTGCCGGAACTTCTACACCAAGGTCACCACGGGCAACCATTAAACCATCACAGAAGGCAACAATTTTATCGATATTTTCAACGGCTTCCGGTTTTTCTATTTTTGCTATGATTGGAATTTTATGTTCTGAATGTTTGGCAATCATATCTTGTAATTCTTCCAAATCTTTTGGTGTTCTCACAAAAGATAGAGCAATCCAATCTACATTGTTTTCAATGGCAAATAAAGCATCTTTCACGTCTTTTTTAGTTAAAGCCGGTAAAGAAACTTTTGTATTTGGGAGGTTAACCCCTTTTTTAGATTTCAATGGACCGCCTTGAATAACACGACAAACCACTTCTGTTGTTCCGTTTGTTTCCAAAGCTTCAAACATCAGTTTTCCATCGTCTAAAAGTATTTTTTCTCCGGGCTTAACGTCTCTTGGAAATTCTTTGTAATTCATGTAAACCCGTTCGGCAGTTCCCGGAATGTCTTCCGCTGTTTGAAAGGTGATAATGTCGCCTTTGCTGACTACAACGTCTTCTTTCATGACACCTACTCTTAATTTAGGACCTTGAAGGTCGGCTAAAATAGCAGTTGTGTATCCAAATTCCTCATTTAAACCACGAATAATATCAATTCGTTCTTTCACATCGGCATAGTCTGCATGAGAAAAATTGATTCGGAATACATTTACTCCGGCATCAATCATGTTTTTAATGATTTCTTTTGAACTGCATGCTGGCCCTAGGGTGGCAACAATTTTAGTTTTTTTGTTGGTTGGCATATTATTTAAAAAATTAAATTGTTTTTAGATTTTAGTTGACTTTTTTTCACTGGATAAACCGTGGTGACTTGGTCAATGGTTTTTAGTTTATTTGTAATTGATATGGTATTTATTTGTTTTTCATCCCCTTCAATTTTGAGGAAATAATCTACTTTTTTTAATTCAGGTAATAAGTAATAGGTATTCGTAAATTCCTGCTGTGCATCGAATAGATTAACAGTATTGTTTTTTTGAAGAAGGCTGATTTCTTTCTTGTTTTCAATTAATGTCCAAAAAACTGATTTCTTTTCATCTTCAAAATTAAAATGAGTAAATGCAGTTTTTTGTTTATCTGTTTCAATCAAGATGTCTTTTTTACATTTGCTTAACAGAATAGGTAATTTTTGGTTGATATAGTATGCAATTCGAAAATCATCTAACGTTGTATGAATAGCGATAAGCTGGTAATCAACCTCTTCGAAGTCATCGATGAATAATTTGTGAATAGTCATTTCTCATTAAAACAAGATGTAAATATAGTATTTTTGGAGTAGATTCGAATTTCAAATCCGGAACTTAACGATAATTTATTAACGAAAACGATATAGTTTTAGAAGATTCCTAAAATTTTGCATCCATTTTTTCTTGAAACGCAAAATAAGCACGTTTTGAAGCAATTTCTTCTGCTTTCTTTTTAGAGGTTGCTCTTGCTTTAGCAATTACTTTATTATCAATGCTCAATTTAACACCAAAAAAGCGTTGGCCATCATTTCCATTATCATCAAAAACGTCATAATTAAAAGGTTTTTTTTCTTTTTGACACCATTCAATTACCAAACTTTTATAACTAATTACTTTTCCTTCTAATTTAGCAATATCGACATAGGGCAAAATCACTCTTTTATGAATGAATTTTTCACAATAAACATAACCTCTGTCTAAGAATATAGCACCAACTAAGGCTTCGAAAATATTTCCGTGGATGTTGTCGCCAAAATGTTGAAAAGGCACTTTGCTATCAACTAATTGAATTAAGTTTAAGTCCTTTCCTAATTCATTTAAGTGTTCTCTACTCACAATTTTTGAACGCATTTTGGTTAAGTAACCTTCATCACCGGAAGGAACAACATTAAACAAATGCCCTGCAATAACAGCACTAAGCATTGCATCACCTAAAAACTCTAACCTTTCATAATTGATTGGATTCCCCTTTAAATCTAATTTATTTGAGGACCGGTGTGTAAAAGCTTTTCTGTAATATTCGATTTCATTCGGTTTAAATCCAAGAATTTTATGAATTGCATCAAAAAAAATCCCGCCTTCAAGAGGACGGGATTTGGTAAATATTTTTTTAAAAAGACTCATTTAAGTTTACTCTTCCAATTTTTTAAATAAAACGCAGGCATTGTGTCCTCCAAAACCAAAAGTATTGCTCATCGCTACCTTTATGTCTCTTTTCTGTGCTTTATTTAATGTTAAATTCAGTTCCGGATTAATATTCTCATCTACGTGAACATGGTTAATCGTTGGAGGAATAATTCCATGTTCAATTGCTAAAATGGAAGCAATTGCTTCAATTCCACCAGCGGCTCCTAATAAATGACCGGTCATTGATTTGGTAGAATTGATATTGATGTTTTTAGCATGCTCGCCAAAAACAGCACTGATTGCTTTTAATTCAGCGACATCACCTAATGGTGTTGAGGTTCCGTGTGTATTAATGTGCTCTACTTCTTCTGGTTTCATATTGGCATCTCGCAAGCAATTATTCATTACCGCAATTACGCCAATTCCTTCCGGATGTGGAGCCGTTAAATGATAGGCATCAGAGGACATTCCACCACCACCAACTTCACAATATATTTTTGCTCCTCTGGCTTTTGCGTGTTCATATTCTTCTAAAACTAATGCTCCGGCACCTTCACCTAAAACAAAACCATCACGGGTAACATCAAAAGGTCTAGAGGCTGTTTCCGGGCTTTCATTTCTGGTTGACAAAGCGTGCATGGAATTAAATCCACCCATTCCGGCAATAGTTACAGCAGCTTCTGAACCGCCTGAAATAATTACATCACATAAACCTAAACGGATGTAATTAAAAGCATCTATCATTGCGTTTGCCGATGAAGCACAAGCTGAAACAGTTGTATAATTTGGGCCCATGTAGCCATTTCGCATGGAAATATGAGCCGGGGCAATATCAGCAATCATTTTTGGAATAAAAAAGGGATTAAATTTTGGAGTTCCATCACCTTTGGCATAATATAAAACTTCTTCCTGAAAGGTTTCTAATCCGCCAATTCCTGCTCCCCAAATAACTCCAACGCGGTATTTATCTACATTGTCAGCAGTGATACCAGCATCTTTGATAGCTTCATCGCTGGCAACAATTGCATATTGAGCAAATTTATCCATTCTTCTTGCTTCTTTGCGATCAATAAAATCTTCAATGTTGAAATTTTTTATTTCGCAAGCAAACTTTGTTTTGTGTTTTTCAGTATCATAATAGGTAATTGGAGCAGCTCCACTTACGCCGTTGATAAGGGCGTTCCAATATTCCTGAATATTATTTCCTATGGGTGTTAATGCACCTAAACCGGTAACAACTACTCGTTTTAACTCCATTTTCTTAAAAATTTATTGGTACGAATATAAACAAAAAAACCCTGATTTTTATTGAAAAGTAAAAAACAGGGGTGATTTTTTGTATATGTGTTTGATTGAATGTCAATCAGTAAATTAATTTTTTAGTAAAAATAATAACACCCGTTCTGAAAAAGACAGAACGGGATGTTTGTAGTTATTATTTTTTTGCTTCTTCGATGTAAGAAATAGCTTGACCTACAGTAGCAATGTTTTCAGCTTGGTCGTCCGGAATTTGAATGTCAAATTCTTTTTCGAATTCCATAATTAGCTCAACAGTGTCTAATGAATCAGCTCCTAAATCGTTTGTGAAGCTTGCTTCTGTTACAACTTCATTCTCGTCAACACCTAATTTGTCTACGATAATCGCTTTTACTCTTGATGCAATGTCTGACATAATCTTTAAATTTTAGTTTAATTGTTGGCAAAAATAAAAAACTTTATTTTAAAACAACATTTTAGTTAATAAATGTGACTACGAATTTAAAAAATTTATTTCACAATAGTGGCTCAATGGTTATAAAATCTCATAATTAATTCGTTTTTTTGTCTAATAAATTTATCAGAAAATATGCAGAACATTGTGATTTTTGCCTCTGGAGCGGGTTCCAATGCGGAAAATATCATTCGTTATTTCAAAAATAACACCAAAAAATCGGTAGTCGCTGTTTTCTCAAACAATGCAAATGCCAAAGTGATTGAGAAAGCAAAAAATCTTGATGTTCAAACGATTGTATTCAATAAAGACGAGCTTTACGGCGATTTTGTGCTTAAAAATTTAAAAGAGTTAAACCCTGATTTAATTGTTTTGGCGGGCTTTTTACTCAAATTTCCAGAGCATATTATTATAGAATATCCAAATAAAATTATAAATATTCATCCCGCTTTGTTGCCAAAATACGGTGGAAAAGGAATGTATGGGAAGCATGTTCATCAAGCTGTTTTGGACAATAAAGAAAATGAAACAGGAATCACTATTCATTATGTAAATGAACAATTCGATGAAGGAAGAATAATCTTTCAAAAACCGACCTCAATTTCAAATTGTAGTACACCCGAAGAAATTGCAAATAAAGTTCACGAGCTAGAACAACGTTTTTTTCCGGAAGTAATTGACCAACTTTTAAACTCGTAACCCGTAACCTTCAAACCCGCAACTAAAAAATGAATCACGAAGTCCACATCTACACTGATGGAGCAGCCAAGGGAAATCCGGGGCCAGGCGGCTATGGTGTGGTCATGGAATTAGTTGGCTCACCCTATAAAAAAGAGTTCTACGAAGGTTTCAGGTATACCACCAATAACCGCATGGAATTGTTGGCTGTTATTGTAGGTTTGGAAAAACTGAAAAACCCCAATACATCGGTTTTGGTTACATCCGATTCAAAATATGTGGTGGATGCTGTCGAAAAAAGATGGGTTTTTCAATGGGAAAAGAAAGGCTTTGCCGGAAAGAAAAACCCCGATTTATGGATGCGTTTCCTGAAAATTTATCGCCATCATAAAGTTGACTTCAAGTGGGTAAAAGGGCACAATAGTCATCCGCAAAATGAACGTTGTGATGAATTGGCTGTTTATGCTTCTAATTTACCGAACCTTTCTGTGGATGCTTTTTATGAAAAGGAGGAAGGGAAGTTGTTTTGATAAAAACACCAATAATCTCAAGGCTTTTCAGTTTGTTAGAAATGAAATGACATCAAAATTTTTTTCAAAACCAGGTTTTAATTTTTTTCAAATTTAATCATATTGATTTTTATGTCAAACAATTGTGAAAAGTGAGTTAAATTACCACAGAACTTGCTCTTTAATTGTTAATATTACTATAAAAAATCATGAAAATAAAATTTACCTTAACCATCTTATTGTTGAGTTTTGTCGCCTTTGCTCAACAACCCTTTATTACGACATGGAAATCCGTTTTTGGCTCTACTAATATTACTTTTGGAACAGTCACAACAGGACCTATAGCTTATTCTTGGGAATCATTACCTCCTGCTGCACCCTCTTCCGGTTCAGGCACATTCCAGGGTCCAAATGTAAATATTACAGGTTTACCTTCTGGGGAAAGAATTCGTTTAACCATTCAACCTCAAAATTTTAAAAGGATATTTGCAGAGGGATTTTCATTTACTATTACCGAGATAAACCAATGGGGATCTGTTGAATGGATTAGTATGGAAAATGCGTTTAATATCGAAGGTTTGTTTTTCCCGAATGGTATTCAATTGGTCAACGCAACCGATATTCCGAATTTGTCTAATGTAACAAGCATGGCTAATATGTTTGCGGGTAGTTCACAATTAAACGGACCATTCAATATTAATTTTTGGAATATTTCAAATGTGACCAATCTATCCGGAATGTTTAAAGGTTGCCTTAATTTTAATCAAGCGTTGAGTTTGTGGAATACTGCTAATGTAACAGATATGTCGAGTATGTTTGATGGAGCTCGAAGTTTTAATCAAAATATCGGTAATTGGAATACAAGTAATGTTACCAATATGAGCAAAATGTTCAAAGATGCTTTTGATTTTAATAGAAACATTGGGAATTGGAACACGGTAAATGTTACTGATATGTCTGAAATGTTCAATGGTGATATTAATTCTGGACCTCAATATATATTTAATCAAAATATAGGTAATTGGAATGTTTCAAATGTTACAAACATGTCAGCCATGTTTAAAGGAGCTATTTCTTTCAATCAAAATATTGGTAATTGGAATGTTTCAAATGTTTCAAATATGTCAGATATGTTTAATCAAGCATTTTCATTCAACCAAAATATAGGCAATTGGAATACGTCAAACGTAACCAATATGGCACGAATGTTTAGGAGTGATTTTGTAAATTTCACAGTGCCTTTCGCTACGACATCTCTTTTTAATAATGGGGGAAGTACTACTATTCAAAACTGGAATACCTCGAATGTAACCGATATGTCCGGAATGTTTTTTAGAGCAGAAAATTTCAATTATAATTTGGGGAATTGGGTCTTAAATCCGGCAGTTAATTTGGAAGAGATGCTTGATCGCTGCGGGTTAGACTGTAAGAACTATTCTCAAACTTTAATTGCTTGGAACAGTAACCCAAATACACCTAACAATAAAATCTTAGGAGCTACTTTTATGGAATATGGACCAGAAGCCATTTCATCCATTAATAATTTAATTTTTAATAAAGGGTGGGGTTTTTCCGGACATGATTTTCTGACTGTTGTTCCGGCATTTGATTTAGATACTAGTTACTGTGAAGGGGCAACAATTCCCGCACTTCCAACTGTTTCTGAAGATGGTATACCCGGCTCTTGGTCACCGGAGTTAAATTCAAGCCAAACAACAACCTACACATTTGTGCCGGAAGTTGGTCAATGTGCCGCTACCACTTCTATTACCATAACAATTACACCATTCCCCATCCCTTCAGGTGAATCCAATCAATCGTTTGGCACCAATAGTACCTTGGCTAATATTGTAATAAGCCCAACTACAGTTTTGTGGTATGCCACTTTAGAAGATGCCTTAGCAAATGTAAACCCGTTAAATTTAACCACTCCCTTAGTGGATGGAGCGACATATTATGCTGTGAATGACAATGGCGAATGTAGAAGCCAACCTTTTCCCGTCACCGTTTCGTTAAATTTAAGTGTTGACAGTAACGATTTTTCAAACTTCAATTATTATCCAAATCCTGTACTTTCTGAATTAACTATTTCTGCTAATAGCGAAATTAAAAAAGTGGAAGTTTATAATCTTTTAGGGCAACTTTTAAGGAATGAACAATTTAGTGACAATTCTGTTTCAATAGACTTGAATGACCTACCTAAATCAATTTATATCATTAAAGTAAAAACGGAGAATTTATCTAGAGAATTCAAAATTATAAAACAATAAAATTTTTGATGCTAGCAAAGTTTATTGCTTGTCAATTTTTTGGCGTTATTGTCTACATAAAGATTTGAAAGCTCATTATATAATAACAGCAAATGTAAAAATAGCTACCGCGATAAATAATACTATCGTTCTGGATTAGCACTAATGTTGGCCTCGTAACTCGACGAACTTTCGGTGGATGCGTTTTATGAAAAGGAGGAAGAGAAGTTGTTTTGATTTTTGATAAAAAATCAACAATTGTCACTCATTTTAGACTTATTTTACGAGAAGTTCACAATCTCAAATTCAAAATTCAAGTTCAAAAACATATTGCATGTCTAACGATTTTTTAAAAATCATCCAACATACCAATTATAAAATTTTATCACAACCCAAAGCAGAAATATTAAAAACACACCTACAAATAAAGTTACTAACAGCGAAGTAACGTAAACAGTTATCCCAACAATCACATTACGAATAATTTCGCCAAAGAAGTTGGCTATTTTTCTTAAAAATGACATTTCTTCATTTTTTAACAATTTTTCATTAAAGGGTAAGAAGCTGTTTAAAAAAGAAATTTAAAAATAGTTTGCCTTTTTAGTCCCTTTGATTTTGAGCTAATCAATTGCGGTCAAATTTAGTTTTTTATTTTAACAATATCTTCTGAACATAGAAATTTTCAAACTTCAAACTTATGAAGTATCTTTGCACCTTATTTCAAGAAGAGAATCATGAACAAACTTTTAATTGTAGGTACCGTTGCTTTTGATGCAATTGAAACACCTTTCGGAAAAACAGATAAAATTTTAGGTGGAGCAGCTACTTTTATTGGGCTTTCTGCTTCTTATTTTGATGTGGATGCAGCTATTGTTTCGGTAGTTGGAGAAGATTTTCCGCAAGAATATTTAGATTTATTATCCGAAAGAGACATCGATATTTCAGGAATAGAGATTGTAAAAGGTGGGAAAACCTTTTTCTGGAGTGGTCGTTATCATAACGATTTGAATTCAAGAGATACCTTGGAAACTCAATTAAACGTATTAGCGGATTTCCAACCTAAAGTTCCTACTGAGTATAAAGATGTAGCTGTGGTGATGTTAGGCAATTTACATCCGATGGTTCAAATCAGTGTGCTGGACCAAATGACCGCTAAACCAAAATTAGTAGTATTGGATACGATGAATTTTTGGATGGACTGTGCCTTGCCGGAGCTTCACCAAGTGATGAAACGCGTAGATGTGATTACCATTAATGATGAAGAAGCCCGTCAATTGTCCGGCGAATATTCATTGGTAAAAGCAGCAGCTAAAATCCACACTATGGGGCCAAAATATGTTGTGATTAAAAAAGGAGAACACGGAGCATTATTATTTGAAGGAAAAGAAATTTTCTTTGCTCCTGCTTTACCATTAGAAGAAGTTTTTGATCCTACCGGAGCCGGTGATACTTTTGCAGGCGGTTTTTCAGGATATATTGCACAAAGTGAAAATATATCCTTTGAAAACATGAAAAACGGTATCATCTATGGTTCAAATCTAGCCTCTTTTTGTGTCGAAAAGTTTGGCACGGAACGAATGGTTGACTTAGAAAAGGAAGAAGTATACGACAGATTAAAACAATTTCGTGCCTTGACACAATTTGATATAGAAATAGAATAAAAATCTGTGCCTCGAATTTTCGGGGCATTTTTGATTAAACAACACCGCAAATTTGCAGATTTGATATTCTTATAAGAATTAATACAATACAAAATTCTCGGTAAAAACAACACAACAACTAAAAGAATACCATGAGTGACAACTTAAAACACGAATGCGGCATTGCCCTTTTACGATTAAAAAAACCGCTTCAATATTACAAAGATAAATATGGAACTGCTTTTTATGGGATACAAAAAATGTATCTTTTGATGGAAAAGCAGCATAATCGCGGACAAGATGGAGCCGGTTTTGCCAGTATAAAATTTGATGTTGAGCCCGGGCAACGCTATATCAGTCGTGTTCGTTCCAATCAAGCTCAACCCATTCAGGATATTTTTGCTCAAATTAATGAGCGAATAAACGAAGAACTTTCTACTCATCCGGAATACCAAGATAATGTAGCTCTTCAAAAAGAGCATATTCCTTATATCGGAGAATTATTTTTAGGACACGTTCGGTACGGAACTTTCGGTAAAAACAGTATTGAAAGTGTACATCCGTTTTTACGTCAAAACAATTGGATGCACCGAAATTTGATTGTAGCCGGTAATTTCAATATGACTAATGTAAAAGAACTTTTTGACAATTTGGTTGAATTGGGTCAGCATCCGAAAGAATTGGCAGATACAGTAACCGTTATGGAAAAAATTGGGCACTTTTTAGATGATGAAGTGACCGATTTATACCAAGAATGTAAAAATAATGGTTTATCTAAAAGAGAAGCATCCCCTGTGATTGCAGAAAAATTAGACATTGCTAAAATATTGAGAAAAGCTTCTAAAAACTGGGATGGTGGTTTTGCCATGGCCAGTCTTTTAGGACATGGAGATGCTTTTGTTTTTAGGGATCCGGCAGGAATTAGACCCGTATTTTTTTATGAAGATGAAGAAATTGTGGTGGTTGCATCAGAACGACCGGTAATTCAAACTGTTTTTAATGTCCCTTTTGAAAAAGTACAGGAATTAGACCCGGGGAAAGCCTTGATTGTTAAGAAAAATGGTGATTTTTCTATTGAAGAAATACTTGAACCATTAGAAAAGAAGGCTTGTTCCTTTGAACGTATTTATTTTTCCAGAGGGAGTGATGCCGAAATTTATAAGGAACGTAAAATGCTCGGGAAATTAATCCTTCCCGCTGTTTTGGATTCCATTGAAAGTGATACAGACAACACGGTGTTCTCCTACATTCCAAATACAGCGGAAACTTCTTTTTATGGAATGGTTGAAGCCGCACAGGATTTTTTAAATCAACGAAAAAATAAATTTATTTTAGATAATCGGAAAACGTTGACAAAGGAAAAGTTAGAAGAAATACTTTCTGTAAAAATTAGAACAGAAAAAGTAGCTATCAAAGATGCTAAACTTCGAACTTTTATTACGGAAGACAGCAGTAGAGATGATTTAGTTGCTCACGTTTATGATGTAACCTATGGAGTGATTAAACCAAGTGATAATTTAGTAATAATAGATGACAGTATCGTTCGCGGTACAACTTTAAAGAAAAGCATCATTCGAATGATGGATCGGTTGAATCCAAAGCGGATTGTGATTGTTTCTTCAGCACCGCAAATTCGCTACCCGGATTGTTATGGAATTGATATGGCAAAATTAGAAGGGTTGGTGGCCTTTAGAGCTGTTTTAGAATTATTAAAAGACACGAATCAATATCATTTAGTAGACAACGTTTATAAAAAATGTAAACAACAGGAAAAGTATAAAGACGGTGAAATTGTTAACTACGTGAAAGAAATTTATGCACCGTTTACTAATCAGGAAATATCAGATAAAATAGCAATCATGTTAAGTTCTTCTGACATCAAAGCGGAGATTAAAATTATATTTCAAACAGTTGAGAATTTACATGTTGCTTGTCCGAATCATTTAGGAGATTGGTATTTTACCGGTAACTATCCTACCCCTGGTGGTAATCGAGTTGTGAACAGAGCTTTTATGAATTTCTATGAAGGAAAAGACGCCAGAGCCTACTAAAAGATGCCAATTTATGCGTTTTAACGACTTTTGGTGCATTTCATCTAATTTTTTTGTTAACAAAATAGTCTTATTATACATTTGTTTCACCATAGCATTAGTAGGTTAAGTTTATGGTAGATTTGGGGCAAAAAGGGTGGAAGCAATTCCACCTTTTTTATTTTTATATAGTTTTGGCTACCTTCAAAGAGTTATCAATAACCCCCCAAAAAGCATCATACACCCTTAAAACCCCAAACGTTAAAATTTAGATTCCAATACAATAGTTTCTGTTAATAAAGCGTTGTATATTTGTAATTACCATAGTACGCACGGTTAAGTTTATGGTAGATTTGGGGCAAAAGGGTGGAAGAAATTCCACCTTTTTATTTTACAAAAAAAGCGACACAAAATGTATCGCTTTTATATAAGAGAAAGTTATTCTTATTTTACTTATCTATTGCATATCTTCTGGAAACTTCTGACCAATTGATAACATTAAAAAAAGCTTCAATATAATCCGGTCTTCTGTTTTGGTAGTGAAGGTAGTAAGCGTGCTCCCAAACATCCATTCCTAAAATTGGAGTTCCACCACAACCAACTCCCGGCATTAGCGGATTATCTTGATTTGGTGTTCCGCAGATATCTAGTTTACCTCCTTTTTGCACACATAAAAAAGCCCAACCCGAACCAAATTGTGTTGCCCCGGCTTTTGCAAATTTGGCTTTGAATTCCGCAAAAGTACCAAAATCTCTCTCGATAGCCTCTGCTAATTCACCAGTTGGTTCGCCACCTCCATCTGGAGTCATGACAGTCCAAAACAAGTTATGGTTATAAAATCCACCCCCGTTATTGCGAACGGCAGCATTTGTTTTATCTAAGTTGATTAGTATGTTTTCAATGGTTTTGCCCTCCAAATCTGTACCGACAATAGCAGCATTTAGATTGTTGGTATAAGCAGCATGGTGTTTGGTATGATGGATTTCCATCGTACGGGCATCAATATGAGGTTCTAATGCATCATATGCATAAGGTAATTTTGGTAATTCAAATGACATAGTATAAATTTTTATGTTCGACAATAGTTGCATCAAATTTAATCAATTAACTTTGGAATAAGAAATTCTATTTAGTTATAGTTTTATTAATTTAAATAATAGTTTTGGACAAACCTGCCTTTTCAATCTACGACGCCTCTGCCGGTTCAGGCAAAACGTTTACTTTAGTCAAAGAATATTTAAAAATCATTCTTACCTCAAGTAAAGAAGATGCCTATAAAAATATTTTAGCAATTACTTTTACCAATAAAGCGGTTGGAGAAATGAAATCAAGGGTAGTTGACACCCTTTCAGAGTTTGCTCAAGTTAATCCGAACACAAAAGCTCAGGAGGTAATGGCCCAAATTCAATCGGAAACCGGACTTTCATTGCAGGATATTCATACTAAATCAAAAGCAATAATTCGAAATATTATTCACAATTATGCTGCTTTTGACATTTCTACGATTGATAAGTTTACACATAAAGTCATACGAACCTTTGCTCATGATTTGAATTTACCATCAACATTTGAAGTATCCTTAGAAACTGAAAATTTACTTACTGAAGCCATCGATGCATTAATCGCCCAAGCCGGTGATGACAAGATGCTTACTGATTTATTAGTAAATTTTACTTTAGAAAAAACAGATGATGATAAATCTTGGGATATTTCCCGGGATATTAAAGAGATTGGCAAACTATTATCCAATGAAAATAATCGAAGCGAGATTGATCATTTTAAAGACAAACAAATTCAGGAATTTATTGAATTAAAGAAGACAATTGCCGGAAAAATAAAAATTATCCAAAAAGAATGTATCGAAACGGCAAAAAAAGCAATGTTTTTATTTGATGAAAATCAATTGGATCAAAAATCTTTTATTCGAGGCGTGGTTTATAATTGGTTTTCAAAAACTGCGAATGGCGAAATCAGTACGAATTTAAAAATACCGGATTATCTTCAAGAAGGAAATCGATATGCAAAAACCCTTCCGCAGTATCAAAAAGATACCGTTGATGCGATTTCCCCACAACTTTTGAGTTGGTATTTTACAATTGCAGCGAATAGCAAAGAATTTTTACTCTACAACGCTTTTCTAAAAAACATTACTCCATTATCATTGCTAAATCGAGTTAGTCAAGAATTACACAAAATTCAGGACGAACAAAATATTCTTTCGATAGCCGAGTTCAATGCAATCATTCATAACGAAATTCAAAATCAACCGGCTCCTTTTATTTATGAGCGAATGGGTGAACGTTACAAGCATTTTTTTATCGATGAATTTCAAGATACTTCTCAAATGCAATGGGAAAATTTGATTCCGTTAATTGACAATGCCTTGTCAAGTGAAGATTTAGGAGGCGAAAGAGGGTCGCTCATGATTGTAGGCGATCCAAAACAATCTATTTATCGCTGGCGAGGAGGAAAAGCAGAACAGTTTATTGAATTGAGTAAAACCAAAAATCCGTTTGTAAATCCGGATAAAAAACTTTTTCATTTAGATACGAATTGGAGAAGTTATTCAGAAGTGATTGATTTTAATAATCAGTTTTTCCAATTTCTATCGAATGAATTCCAATATCCTGATTATAAAGATTTATATGAAAATCATAGTCATCAAAAAGAAAATTCCAAAAAAGGCGGTTATGTAAATCTTTCTTTTATTCCATCAAAATCTGATTGGGAGGAAGATGTTGAAAAAGACGAACTTTATTTACAGGCAATACTTCAAACCATTCAGAAAGTGCAATCTAAAAACTTCACTTTCCGCGATATGGTTATTTTAACCCGAAAAAAAGAACCAGGTGTAAAAATAGCTACTTTTTTAACGGAAAACAGCATTCCCATCGTGTCTTCTGAAACACTTTTGCTGCAAAACTCTTCGGAAGTTAGTTTTATAATAGCCTTGTTGAGGTTTTTGAAAAACGGGGAAGATAAAGAGGCAAAAGCTCATTTTTTGTATTACATCGGAACTAAAAGGCAAAAAATCAGCTCGGTTCATGATTTCATTGCAATGGGCATGAGTTTTATAACAGAATCGGCATTAGAAAACAGGTTGGCTTCTATTAATCTAATTTTCTCCTTTCAAAAATTACGAAAAAAATCATTGTATGAAGTGGTTGAAAGTTGTATAAAAACGTTCATTCAACCAAAACAAACTAACGCCTATTTGCAAGATTTTTTAGACCGAGTTTTAGACCGGGATATTAAAAATCAATCCGGCATTTCAGATTTTTTGGTCTATTGGGATGAGAATGCACATCGGTTCAGTATACCTTCACCGGAAGGCAACAATGCCATTCGAATCATGACTATTCACAAAGCCAAAGGATTGGAATTTCCGGTTGTAATATTTCCATATGCAGAAGAGAATTATGCTAAATCACCTAAAGATAAATTATGGATAGAACCGGAATCTGATTTGATTTCGTTGCCTAAAATATTAGTGGATAATAATAAAAGCGTAGAAGAAATAGGTGATTCCGCTGCACAGGTTTTTCAACAAAAAAAGGAAGAAGAATTATTGGATAATATCAATATTTTATATGTTGCAATGACAAGAGCTGAGGAACAATTATATATTATTTCCGGTATGAATTTAACATCGAAAGGCGAAATTACCCAAAACAATATGTCCTCCTTTTTTCTAAAATATTTAGAAGAGAAAGAAATGTTGGATAGGCATAAAACTACTTATGAATGGGGTTCTGAAAACAGAATTTCTACTTCAGGAAAAAAAACACAAGAATTAAAACCAATACCGTTAGTCCAAGAAGTATTAAATTCTGAATCTATCAAAATTGCTCAACGGGAGAGCTTAATGTGGGGCACATATCAACAAAAAGCCATTGAATATGGTAATGTAATTCATGAAATATTGTCTTATATTAAAACCAGAAATGATATTGAATGGGCTATTTCAAAAGCGATGGAAATCGGATTAATTTCGGTTGCACAAAAAGATGAAGTGAAGAGAATAATCAATCAAGTTTGTTCGCATCCGGAATTGAATTTATTTTTTGATGAAACTAATAAAACACTGAATGAACAAACTATTTTGAGAAAATCCGATTCTATTATTAAACCGGATAGAATTGTATTTAACCAACAAAATCAAGCCATGTTATTGGATTATAAAACAGGCGAACCAAACTTAAAACATCAAAAACAATTAGAAATATACGAAACAGCACTACACAACATGGGGTTTAAAGTTATAAAAAAAGCATTAGTTTATATTGGAGAAACATTGGAAATAGTAACTTTGTAAAAAACAAAAACAATATGTACGGTAAAATACAACAGCACTTACAAAACGAGTTAAAAACCATTGAAGATAATGGGATATTTAAAAAGGAGCGAATTATTACTTCACCTCAAGGAGCAGAAATTACCATTTCAACCGGAGAGACTGTTTTAAATTTTTGTGCAAATAATTATCTGGGATTATCTTCACATCCTGAAGTAATTCAAGCGGCAAAGGATGCTTTGGATTCACATGGTTTTGGAATGTCTTCTGTTCGGTTCATTTGTGGCACACAAGATATTCACAAACAATTAGAAAAAACAATTGCCCATTTTTACGGAACAGAAGACACTATTTTATATGCTGCAGCATTCGATGCAAATGGTGGTGTTTTTGAGCCTTTATTTAATGAGGAAGATGCTATTATTTCTGATAGTTTAAATCATGCTTCCATTATTGATGGTGTTCGTTTGTGTAAAGCAGCTCGTTATCGTTACGAAAACAGTAACATGGCTGATTTGGAACAACAATTAATTAAAGCAAATGAAGAAGGACGCCGATTCAAATTAATTGTGACAGATGGTGTTTTTTCAATGGATGGATTGGTTGCACCATTAGATAAAATTTGCGATTTAGCAGACAAATACGATGCCATGGTCATGGTGGACGAATGTCATGCGGCTGGATTTATCGGAGCTACCGGAAAAGGAACTATGGAAGCAAAAGGAGTAATGGGTAGAGTAGATATAATTACCGGAACATTAGGAAAAGCATTAGGTGGAGCGATGGGAGGTTATACAACTGCCAAAAAAGAAATTATAGAAATTCTTAGACAACGATCTAGACCCTATTTATTTTCTAATTCTTTAGCTCCAAGTATTGTTGGAGCTTCTTTAAAAGTGTTTGAGTTGTTAGAAAAAGACACCACTTTACGCGATAAATTAGAATGGAATACCAATTATTTCAAAAAAGGAATGAAAGAAGCCGGGTTTGATATTATTGATGGTGATTCAGCAATTGTTCCGGTTATGCTATATGATGCCAAATTATCTCAAGTGATGGCAAATGAATTATTGAAAAAAGGGATTTATGTAATTGGGTTCTTTTTCCCTGTTGTGCCGAAAGATAAAGCAAGAATCAGAGTTCAGTTATCGGCCGCACATTCAAAAGAACACCTGGATAAAGCCATTAAAGCTTTCACTGAAGTTGGAAAAACATTGAATATCATATAGTTTTAGTTTAGTATTCTTATTAATTTTTTTAACATTAAATTTTGTAGTTAATTTAAAACACCGTATTTTTGCACTAATTAACAATATATTGTAAATAAAAAAACAAATCAAGTATGAAACATCTTAACAAATTAGTTTTAGCTATCTTTATGTTTGCCGGGCTTAGTTCGCAAGCACAAGATAGTGATAATCCTTGGGCTTTCACCTTTGGGGTTAATGCATTAGACGGTGGCCGAGTAAGTGCTGCTGGTAGTATAGAAGATCAATTTTCACAATATTTCGACGCTAAAGAATATTGGAGTGTTGTACCTTCAGTTTCTTATCTATCTGTTTCCAGATATGTAGGAGATAACTTTTCATTTGGATTAACAGGATCTTTTAACAGAATGGAAAAATTTGTTCAACCTCGTGGAGAAGACGGAAAATACGTGGTAGAAACAGTTGACTTAATGTATTACGGTGTTGATGCTGTAGTTAATTATAGTATTGGAACATTTTTTAAAGCTTTTGAGCCTACTGCACATGTTGGTGGAGGTTACACTTTCTTAGGTGATAACAGTGCCGGAACTGTAAACGGAGGTTTAGGTTTAAATATTTGGTTATCAGAAACAATTGGTCTTGGATTACGTTCAACTTATAAATATTCATTTGAAGACGATAGATCAGTTATGCCAACTCACATGCAACATTTTGCCGGTGTTACTTTCAAATTTGGAGGTAAAGATACTGACGGAGATGGTATTTATGACAAAGATGATGCTTGTCCAGAAGTGTTTGGTTTAAAACAATACAACGGATGTCCTGATACTGACTTAGATGGTATTATTGATGGTAGTGACGCTTGTCCAGATATTTTTGGTTTAGCTGAATTCCAAGGTTGTCCAGATACAGACGGAGACGGAATTGCAGATAAAGACGATTCATGTCCAGAGGTAAAAGGTCCTAAAGAATTAAACGGATGTCCTGATACAGACGGAGATGGAATTGCAGATAAAGACGATAAATGTCCAGATGTAAAAGGTCCAAAAGAAAATCAAGGTTGTCCATGGCCAGATAGAGATGGAGATAAAGTATTTGACAAAGATGACAGATGTCCAGATGTAGCTGGAACAGTTGCTAACAATGGTTGTCCAGAAATTAGCGAAGCAATTCTTAGCTCGTTAAGAGATTATGCTAAAACAATATTGTTTGAATCAGGAAAAGCAACTTTCCAACAAAGAACATTTACTGTATTACAAAATATCACTGGTATCTTAAAAGAATATCCAAATGCTAGATTCTCAATTGAAGGTCATACAGATAGCGATGGTAAAGATGCATCAAACCAAAAATTATCTGAAGATAGAGCTGCAGCCGTTAAAAATTATTTAATTGAAAACGGAATTAACGCTTCTAGATTAGAATCAAAAGGTTTTGGTGAATCAATGCCACTTGATACTAACAAAACTAAAATGGGTAAAGCTAACAATAGAAGAGTTGAAGTGAAATTAATCAAATAATTTCTTTCAAAATAAATATTGAAAACGCCCCGATTTATCGGGGCGTTTTTTTTATTTTTATAAAATGAAGGCAAACTCTTTTTTATCTTTATTGGCTAATCATATTTTGGCTAACCATTCTTTTGAAATGGAAAGTTTAACTATTGTGCTTCCTAATAAAAGAGCTCGGGTTTTTTTATTAGAAGAATTAAAACAAACTATTCAATCCAATAGTTTTGCCCCTAGAATTATTAGCATTGAAGATTTTATTCAGGAAATAGCAAGTATTAGAACTATAGATTCAA
>NZ_PNJW01000001.1 GCF_013822155.1 Flavobacterium sp. | reverse complement strand
ACTTCATTATCAATAATTTCTAAAGGATTTGTTTTTAAAAAACTTGAAAGAGAAAAGGGCGTTTCAATTAATTCTTTTGGATTATAAATTTCAAAATCAAGTATTTTTTCTGTAAATGTGTTGCCTTCAAAAACATACAATTTTACTTTTTTACTCAAATCGAGTATGCTTAGAATGTAAAAATGATTGTTTTTAGAAAAAGAGGTTAGTATAGTTTCATTTGTAAATGGAATATCAAAAAAAACGGAATTAGTTGTTCTTTGTTTAAAATTATAAGTTACAGCCATAAATTGTTTAAAATCTTCTGAAGCCCAATAATAAACTGGGTTTCCATCCTCTGAAAAACTATTTGTAATTGCTGAAGGATAATTTTTAACTTTCTTCGTTTGCAAACTGTCAGCAAAAAACAAGGCACTATTAAATTTTACGAGAGTACTTTTTTCTTTATCCCCGGCTAGCACATAAACTTCCTTTGTTAATGAGTTAACAGTCGGTAAAACTTGATGATAATCAGAAGATTTTTTTAATTCTAAGCCTATAGAAACCAATTTGGTTTGGCCAAGTATAGAATACACGTAAAAAAGCATCAACAGAAGAAATGTCTTTTTCATGTCTTTTTATTTTTGTTATACCAAAGATAATTTGTTCTTTGAAGAGAATTCAAAAATAAATCAACTATTTTCTATCGAATTAAAAACGGTAACACTTCTGTGATTTTTTCAATCGTTTTAAAATTTGGGTGTTCTACTTTATGACTGATTTTTTCATGTTCCCAAGTAGTGTGAAAAGGCACATGAACAGCATAACCACCCATGTCTAAAACCGGTAATACATCCGATTTTAAAGAATTTCCAATCATATAAAATTCATTGGGTTTAATTTCAAGACGACCAATGAGTTTTTGATAATCAATGGTTTGTTTGTCTGACATTACTTCGATATGGTGAAAATATTTGCCTAATCCGGAATCATGCAACTTGCGATGTTGGTCTTTTAAATCACCTTTGGTTGCCACTACTAATTTATATTTTCCGTGTAAAGCCGATAAAGTTTCTTCTACACCATCTAACAATTCAATAGGTTTTTCTAATAGTTCTTTTCCGTATTCGATAATTTTCTCTACAATTTCAACAGATATTGTGTTATTCGAAATTTTCATTGCAGCCTCTATCATCGATAAAATATAAGCCTTAATTCCATAACCATAAACCGGCAAATTCTGAATTTCTATCCGGAATAATTCTTGTGACAAACTTTGATGTGATAAATAATCTTCCATCAAACGACAGAATTTATGCTCAGTTTCCTGAAAATAAGGTTCGTTGACAAATAAAGTGTCGTCAGCGTCGAAAGCGATTACTTTTAGGTTCATAAACAAATTTTTAAGAAATCAAAGCCCCATTATCTACTCCATCACTATCCGGATTTACAAAAACTAATTTACCTTCCGCATTATTAGTCATCAAAATCATGCCTTGGCTTTCAACACCACGCAAGGCTCTTGGGGCTAAATTCACTAATACGGTTACTCGTTTGCCCACAACTTCTTCCGGCGAAAAATGCTCTGCAATTCCCGAAACGATGGTGCGAACATCAATTCCTGTGTCTACTTTCAATACCAATAATTTATTTGCTTTCGGCATTTTTTCAGCTTCTAAAATGGTTCCGACACGTAAATCTAATTTTGAAAAATCTTCAAATGTTGAAGTTGTTTTTTGTGGTTCTACGATTTTATTTTCCAATTTATTAGCCGTTTTTGTAGCTTCCAGTTTGTCTATTTGTTTCTGAATTTCAGCATCGTCAATTTGGGCAAATAAAATTTCAGCCTGACCAATTTGATGACCGGGTTTTATTAATTCCGTAGATTTGGAAATCAATTCCCATCCAATCGTTAATGTGTTGCATTGTAACATATCAACAACCAATTTTTTAGATGTAAACGGCAAAAAAGGCTCAGATAAAACCCCTAACGCAGTGGCAATTTGCAAGGCTACATACATTTGTGTTTTTACCCGTTCCGGATCAGTTTTCACCATTTTCCAAGGTTCTTCATCGGCTAAATATTTGTTTCCTAAACGAGCTACATTCATCAATTCGCCTAAAGCTTCCCGAAAACGGTAGCGTTCAATCGAACTGGAAATAACCGCTGGATAAGCTTTTAATTCTGCCAAAACCTGTTCATCAATTACAGTAAAAGCATTGGGTTGAGGTACAATTCCGTTATAATATTTGTGGGTTAAAACCACCACACGATTGATGAAATTTCCATAAATCGCAGCTAGTTCATTATTATTTCTGGCTTGAAAGTCTTTCCAAGTAAAATCATTGTCTTTGGTTTCCGGTGCATTAGCAGTTAAAGCATAACGCAGCACATCTTGTTTCTCTGGAAAATCAATCAAATATTCATGCAACCAAACTGCCCAATTTTTAGAGGTCGATAATTTATTTCCTTCCAAATTTAAAAATTCATTGGCCGGAACATTGTCGGGTAAAATATAACTTCCTTCTGCTTTTAGCATCGCCGGGAATATGATGCAATGGAATACAATATTGTCTTTTCCAATAAAATGTACCAATTTGGTATCCGCGTCTTTCCAATAGGGTTTCCAATCTTTTCCTTCGCGTGCCGCCCATTCTTTGGTGGACGAAATGTATCCAATCGGAGCATCAAACCAAACATATAATTTTTTGCCTTCGGCACCTTCCACCGGTACGTCAATTCCCCAATCTAAATCTCGGGTAACGGCACGAGGCTCTAAACCACCATCAATCCATGATTTTACTTGACCGTAAACATTGGGTTTCCAATCATTTTTATGTCCAACTAAAATCCATTCGTTTAAAAAATCGGAATAACGATCCAATGGTAAAAACCAATGTTTCGTTTCTTTTTTTATAGGAGTTGTTCCAGTGATTGTCGATTTCGGATTGATTAAGTCTGTTGCATTTAAAGTAGAACCACATTTTTCACATTGATCGCCATAGGCCTCTTCGTTGCCACATTTCGGACACGTTCCCATGACAAAACGATCGGCTAAAAACTGATCGGCTTCTTCATCATATAATTGCTCGGTTACTTCTTCAATAAAATCACCTTTGTCATAAAGTGTTCTGAAAAATTCAGAAGCTGTATCATGATGGATTTTAGAGGATGTCCGTGAATAGTTGTCAAACGAAATACCAAAATCGATAAATGATTTCCGAATGATTCCGTCGTATTTGTCAATTACCTGTTGCGGCGTGATGCCTTCTTTTTTGGCTTTCATTGAAATAGCCACACCGTGTTCGTCGCTTCCACAAATAAATGCCACATCTTTTCTTTGCAAACGTAAATAGCGTGCATAAATATCAGAAGGAACATAAACACCGGCCAAATGACCAATATGAATGGGTCCGTTGGTGTAAGGCAATGCCGCTGTAATGGTATATCTTTTGGGATTCTCTATCATAAAATTTTGTTTCTCGCCTAAACACAAAATCGCGAAAAGGCATGAATTAATACTATTGTTTTGCAAAAATAAGCAAACCCATCGATTCTAATTAATATTTAGAGAATCGTTTTATTGTTTGAGGCTTTATTTGTTTATTTGTTAGATGGAAACCGATAAACTATGAAAAATTCGATGCTTTTTTGGTTTGCTTTGACAATTTTTTTCAATGCTAACGCTCAAATGGATAAAAAAATGATAACTCCTACTTATTTAAAAAAGGGTGACACGGTTGCAATTGTTGCAACAGCCCGAAAGCACATTGACGATGATTTAAAAACAACGAAAGAATTTTTAGAAAATTGGGGGTTAAAAGTAATTGTTGGCAGTTCGATTGGATTAGACCAAAATCAATTGGCGGGAACGGATGAAGACCGTGCAAAAGATTTTCAACAGCAATTGGATAATCAGAATGTAAAAGCCATTTGGTGCGTTCGTGGCGGTTATGGAACCGTTCGAATGGTAGATTTATTAGATTTTGCTCAATTTAAAATACATCCAAAATGGATTGTAGGATTTAGTGATGTAACAGTTTTACACAGTCATCTGAATACGATGGGTTTTCAATCCATTCATGGAATGATGCCTGTGAATATTCCCAGAGCGACTCCGGAAGCGAAAGAAAGCTTGCGAAAAGCCTTGTTTGGCGAAAACCTTTCATATACCATTCCTTTTGATTCTATGAATAAATTGGGTAAGGCCAAAGGCGAGTTAGTGGGTGGAAATCTTTCTATTTTATACAGTTTGTTTGGTTCTGAATCGGCGATTGATTGTACGGATAAGATTTTGTTTCTTGAAGATTTAGACGAATATTTATACCATATTGACCGCATGATGATGAACTTAAAACGCAACGGTTGCCTAGAAAGTTTGAAAGGAATTGTGGTGGGAAGCATGACCAAAATGAAGGACAACGATATTCCTTGGGGAAAAAATGCTTTGGAAATTATTGAAGACATTACAAAAACCTATTCTATTCCGGTAGTTTATAATTTTCCGGCAGGACACATTCCGGATAATCGAGCATTAATTTTTGGACGACAAGTGACGTTGGAGGTAACAGAGAAAGGAACGATTTTGAATTTTGAATAATGAGTAACAAATGATGAATTTTTATTATGGCACAACACAATGAGCTTGGTAGAAAAGGGGAAACAATAGCAGCTGATTTTCTTCAAAAAAACGGCTATGAAATTCTCGAAACGAACTGGGTTTTTCAAAAAGCCGAGATTGATATTATTGCTCAAAAAGATACTGTTTTAGCTATCGTTGAAGTAAAAACCAGAACTTCAGCTGATTTTGGTTTGCCTCAGGATTTTGTAAAGGGAAGAAAAATTCAAAACTTAGTGAAAGCTGTCGATCAATACATGATTGAAAATGACCTCGATTTGGAAGTGCGTTTTGATATTATAGGTATTGTTCTTAATAATCATGAAATGACAATTGAACATTTAGAAGACGCATTTTATTATTTCTAATGTTATATTTGTAACAAATTGTTTTTATTTATACATTTGTGGCGTTTTTAAAACATTTTCAAATGAAAACAATTTCTTCGGTCGTAGAACATTACATCAAAACCAAACCTTTTTTATTGAGTGCCTTATCACAAGGTATTATTAATTTAACATCACTATCCCGTAATATGATGCCTGAATTAGAGCAGGAATTAGGCAAAGATGTAAAACAAGGAGCTGTAGTAATGGCCTTAAAACGTCTTTCGGAAGAATTGGATTTTCGGGTAAATCACAAAATTCTGAAAGTATTAAAAAACATCGGAGAAATCACCGTTCGATCTTCATTAATCGATTTTACATTCGCTGTTTCAGAAACAATTTTAGACAAACAAGCCGCTTTGATTTATGAAATCAATAAAGAAACAGGAATTTTCTACACGTCTTCAAGAGGCGTAAACGAAACCAATATTGTTGTTAGTGAAAGCGTAGGTCACTTAGTAGACAAACATTTTACAGGTGAAAAATTAATCCAAAAATTAGATAATTTAGCTTCTATTACTGTAAAACTACCTAAGGAAAATATCAGTATTCCCGGAATATATTATTTCATTTTCCAACGTTTAGCTTGGGAAGGAATTATTATTAACGAAGTAATTTCTACCTCAAACGAGTTTACCATTTTAGTGAGTGAAGAAGAAGTAGATGTGGCTTTTAAAGTAATTAAGGACTTAAAAAGCTTATAAAACTTATATGACTTATATGGTAAAAAATTAAACATATAAGTCATATAAGTTTAATTTTTTTTAAAGTTATCTTCCCATCAACTCCATCAATTCCAAAGCTTTCTTAATCGATTTTACATTTTCAAACGTTAACAACAAACGCAATCCGCTTTTGGTTTCTTTTTCTTTCATTTTACACAAGTTTCCGTGCAGTTGAACGAATTGCAATACCTTTCTAAAATGAGAAGATTGATAATAATCACTTTGTTGATCGCCCACAAAATAACCAATCATTTTACCTTGCTTCATGATGAGTTTTTCGATACCTAATCGGGTGGCAATCCATTTAATACGGATGCTGTTGAGCAAGGCTTGAGCTTCTTTCGGTAAGGGGCCAAAACGGTCAATTAGCTTTTGTTCATAAGCCAATAATCCTTCTTCGTCTTTTACGTTTCCTAGTTCGTTGTATAAATTTAATCGCTCGTTTACGCTGTTGATATAATCATCTGGAAACAGTAATTCGAAATCAGTATCAATTTGAAGATCTTTTACAAATTCTTTAGTTTCCATATCATTTTCTTCGTGATACAATTCTTTGAATTCGTTTTCTTTTAATTCTTCAATGGCTTCGTTCATGATTTTTTGATAGGTGTCAAAACCGATTTCGTTGATAAAACCGCTTTGTTCTCCGCCCAATAAATCTCCGGCACCGCGAATTTCTAAATCTTTCATGGCTATGTTAAAACCGCTTCCCAGCTCACTAAATTGTGTTAACGCATTAATTCGTTTCCTGGCATCTTCTGTCATCACCGATTGTGGAGGCGTGATAAAATAACAAAACGCTTTTTTATTGCTTCGACCTACGCGACCACGCATTTGATGTAAATCGGACAAACCAAAATTATTGGCATTATTGATAAAAATCGTGTTGGCATTTGGCACATCTAAACCGCTTTCGATAATGGTCGTTGCAACTAAGACATCAAATTCACCATTCATAAAAGCCAGCATCAATTCTTCTAATTTTTTGCCATCCAATTGACCGTGACCAATGCCAACACGAGCATCGGGAACTAATCGTTGAATCATTCCTGCCACTTCTTTGATATTTTCAATGCGGTTATTAATGAAAAACACTTGACCATTTCGTTGAATTTCATACGAAATAGCATCTCGAATCAATTCTTCACTAAAACCAACCACATGACTTTCGATAGGATAACGATTCGGTGGTGGCGTTGTAATAACCGATAAATCCCTTGCGGCCATCAACGAAAACTGCAACGTTCTCGGAATCGGAGTAGCAGTCAAGGTCAACGTATCCACCGTAGCAGAAATCGTTTTGAGTTTATCTTTTACATTTACACCAAATTTCTGTTCTTCGTCAATAATCAATAATCCTAATTCTTTGAACTTGACATCTTTACTCACCAATTGATGCGTTCCTATGATGATATCTACTTTTCCTTCCGACAAACCTTTTAGTGTTTCACTTTTTTGTTTGGCAGTTCTAAATCGGTTTAAATAATTTACCGTCACCGGCATATCTTTTAATCGTTCGGTAAATGTTCTATAATGTTGGTAAGCTAAAATCGTAGTTGGAACCAAAATGGCGACTTGTTTTCCATTGTCAACCGCTTTAAAAGCGGCACGAATAGCAACTTCTGTTTTTCCAAAACCAACATCGCCACATACCAATCGATCCATCGGACGATCGCGTTCCATGTCGTTTTTTACATCTTGTGTAGCCGTAATTTGGTCGGGCGTATCTTCATAAATGAATGAGCTTTCCAATTCTTTTTGCAAATAACTGTCGGGAGCACAGGCAAAACCTTTTTCCAAACGTCTTTTGGCATACAATTGAATCAAATTGAACGCAATGTGTTTGACACGAGCTTTGGTTTTTTGTTTTAAAACTTTCCACGCATTTGACCCTAATTTGTAAATTTTTGGTGGAGTTCCGTCTTTTCCGTTGTATTTTGAAATTTTGTGTAGCGAATGAATGCTCACATACACAATATCATTATCGGCATATACCAATTTGATGGCTTCCTGCATTTTGCCTTCTACTTGAATTTTTTGCAAACCGCCAAATTTTCCAATTCCGTGGTCAATGTGTGTGACATAATCACCTACCGAAAGTTGCGTTAATTCCTTAAGCGTTATGGTTTGCTTTTTAGAATAACCGTTTTTGATGTTGAATTTATGATAGCGTTCAAAAATTTGATGGTCGGTGTAGCAAGCCAGCTGATTTTCCTCATCAATAAATCCCTGAAAAAGTGAAAAAACAACTGTTTTGTATTGCTTTCGGATGTTTTCATGATTTTCTTCATCAATACTTTCAAAAATATCATGAAAGCGATTGGCTTGATTTTCATTGGAACAAAACAGGTAATTTTTGATTCCGTTAAAGTGATTTTCGTTCAAATCATTCAACAATAAATCAAATTGTTTGTTGAACGAAGGTTGCGGTTTGGTATGAAATTCAATCGTTTTTTCAGATTTAAAAATCGATTTCAATCCGATTTCAACAATTGAAAAATCAAGTGCTTTTTTTACAAATGACGATTGATTGATAAAAAGTTCATCCGGCGAAGCATGTTTGATTTCACCTGAAAGTTTTCCGAAAGCTTCCGTTGCTTTTTCGAATAATTTATCAAATTGAGTTAAAACCATTTCCGTTTCCTGAATAAAAAGAACGGTTTTTGGATTAATATAATTGAGGAAACTTTCTCGATTTTCCTGTAAAAATTTATTTTCTACGTTGGGAATGATGGAAATTTTCTTTTGTTTTTCGAGTGAAAGTTGCGTTTCCACATCAAATGTTCGGATACTATCGACTTCATTTCCAAAAAACTCAATTCGATACGGATTATCATTTGAAAATGAAAATACATCGATAATTCCGCCACGAACCGAAAATTCGCCTGGTTCCGAAACAAAATCTACACGCTTGAAATTGTATTCAAATAAAACTTCGTTGATAAAATCAATCGAAATCTGTTCAGCAACGGCCACTTTCAACGTGTTTTTATCTAATTCTTTTCGGGTAACCACTTTTTCAAAAAGAGCTTCCGGATAAGTCACTATAATGGATGGTTTTTTGCGTGAATTGATGCGGTTCAACACTTCCGCCCGAAGCAACACATTGGCATTATCGGTTTCTTCAATTTGATAGGGTCTTCGATATGAACTCGGATAAAACAACACATCTTGATCGTTGATGAGGTTTTCTAAATCATTCAAATAGTAAGCGGCTTCTTCTTTATCATTAAAAAGCAACAAAAATGGCAATTCTGTTTTTTGAAATAACGATTGAATGACAAACGACAACGACGAACCAATTAATCCTTTGATTTGAATTTTTTTCTCGGGAATAGTAATACTTTCCGCTAACTGAATCAGTTTTACGGAAGAATTATAAACAGAATAGATATTTTTTAAATCCAATTAATTTAAATTTTCGGAACATTTTTAACCGCACGTGATGTGTCAAGCATTCGAATCATATCGGCTTCACCTTGCTCTGTTGGGATTTGATTTTTTCGAACTAATTCATTCATTTGTAATTCAATAGCCGCTAATTGTAGATTGATATCCGTAATAAGACTGATAACCTTTTGGTCAGGAATGGCATCTAAATTGAGATACATTTCTAACGAATGAAATTTTGTTAACATTACAGTAAATCGACTTTTAAATTCAGGACTGAATAATTGTTGGGGTATTGATTGTAAAACCTCTTCTGTTTTTTTTGAAAGGGCTTTAGATTTTTTTTGAAATGCTCCGATAGAACTTGTGGGTTTTTGTTGTAATTCAGTTAAAAATAATCGCCACTGAGCCCAATCTTTTACTAATTCTTGGGAAGAAGGCTGAAGATTCATTGTTCTGAAATTCCATGCACTGCTAATTTTTTTAAAAACAACTTCGTTTTTAGCAAGTTCTTTTTGTTGTTGAATCAATCGTTTCTCATTATCCTGCTGACAGGAAAAAAATATAAAAACAATCAAAAAAGGGAAAAACACTCGAATTTTCATTAGCAGCAAATTAGATTTCAAAAATACAAAGGTAAATTGAATCTTGGTTATTCGCGTTAAAGCTTTCCAAAAAATAAAAGTGATTTCTTAACTAATTTCTCAATAACGAAAACGTTATATTTGTACTTTAAATCTACAACTAATGAGCACAAAAATTCTAATTATAGGAGCCTGTGGACAAATAGGCACCGAGTTAACACATCAATTAAGAAACTTATACGGCAATGAAAATGTAATTGCTACCGATATTCGAAAGTTAAATAATGAAGTAGTTAATGATGGAATTTTTGAAGTATTGAATGCCTTAGATTTTAATCAAATTGAACACATTATTGAAAAATATCATGTAGAGGAAGTATATTTAATGGCTGCTTTACTATCTGCTACAGCCGAAAAAAATCCTGCATTTGCATGGGATTTAAATATGAATTCACTTTTTCACGTATTAAATTTAGCGAAAGCAAAAAAAATAAAAAAAGTGTTTTGGCCTTCAAGCATTGCTGTTTTTGGACCAACTACACCAAGAGAAAACACGCCTCAATTTACCATTATGGAGCCAACAACTGTTTATGGGATTTCAAAACAATCCGGTGAACGATGGTGTGAATATTACCATAATATATTTGGTGTCGATGTGCGGAGTGTACGTTATCCCGGATTGATCAGCTGGTCAACGCCACCCGGTGGAGGAACTACTGATTATGCGGTAGACATTTATCATAAAGCTTTAAGTGATGGAAAGTTCGAATGTTTTTTGTCGGAAGAAACGCGTTTACCAATGATGTACATGGATGATGCAATACGGGCAACAATAGAAATAATGCAAGCTCCGGCTGAAAAAATTAAAATTCGTTCTTCTTATAATTTGTCCGGAGTGAGTTTTACTCCCAAAGAAATTGCGGCTGAAATTCAAAAACACATTCCGAATTTCACAATTTCATACAAACCGGACTTTCGTCAAAAGATTGCAGATAGTTGGCCTGGATCAATTGATGATTCATCTGCTAGAGAAGATTGGAATTGGAAGCATGAATTCAACATGGATTCAATGACTGTTGAGATGTTGGAAAACCTGAAAAAATAAATTTAAGAATTATTTTTTAGTTTGTTTTAATTCCATTATTAGAATACTTTCGAGAGAATCTTTTATAGCAACGACTTGATTAGATTTGTCATTTGGGATAGTCATGGACAATACATAATGTTTAACTTTCCATTCTCCATTAACATTTTCTACAATTCCTGAGCCTCTGCAAATTTTAAAGGAAGAGTCTAATAGTTCGTCAAACCAACCAAATTTAGAGTTATTATCAAGATAAATATTTCTTTGGATAGGATGAAAAGTCCATGCTTTTCCTTTATCAAAATAAGGTTTTGAGAAATTTTCAAAGTCTTTTCGATTCCAGTTTTCGGTTGCGTCTGTTCCAATAAAAACAGCATCTTCTGTCATCAGGTTAAAATAATTTTCAAAATTTGCCTCTGCTGCTGCCTGATGCCAAAGATTGAGCATTTTATCAATATCTTTTTTGTTTTCAATTGGATTTGATTTTGAACAAGAAAATAGACTTATTGAAATAAAAAGAAGGAATATAATTTTTTTCATTGGTTTTCAATTTGAAATAAAGATACAAAAAAAGAGCACTAAAACCGAAAGTGCTCTTTTCTGAGTTATTACTGATGGCAATAAAAGTAATAACGAACTTAACTAAAGTCTAAAACAAATAAGCAAAACCAACTTAAGCTTATTAATTAAAATCGGTAACTCACTCCTGAATACAATCCAATAAAGTAGGGTCTGAACCCACCATCATTGCTACTAAAGGTGTTGATTTGGTATTTAAAGGTTGGTTCAAAATTTGCTTGAAATGATCTCCAAAAGCGGTATTTAAAACCAACGCCTACATTTGTACTAAAATGAACGGTATTTAGATTATTTGCTTTTCCAAGTTCGGCAGAAAAATTTTCTGAAACAACCATGAGTTCATTGTTGTTAAGAAAAAGAGTGCTAAAACCAGAGATAAATTGAATCCCAAATTTTTTATCTAAAACTTTATAAGAAAGTTCAAAAGGAATCTCCAAATAGTTCATTTGTTGTGTAATCGCACCATTTTGAACGGTTTGAATCCCATCTGTAGCGGTAATATCTTGCACATTTATGGTTGCTCCTTGGGAACTGTAATTTAGTGTGCTTAAATTTTTTGTATTAATATCAGGGTAAAAAGATACATCTGTGGTGTTATAACTTAATGAAAGATTGCTGACACCTGTACGTAACGAAAATTTTGAATTTAAATCATAATTTATACCTAATCCATAACTCACGGTATTATTATATTCTTTTGGATTATTTGCAAATTCTGAATCAATTGGTGAACCGTTGGAAGATGAACCTAAATACACAGGTGCAATAGCAGTTGAAACTTGCCACCTGTTTAATTTAGGTTCAATCTTTGGTTTTTGTTCTTTTTCTTTTAGCAATTCTTCCAACGCATTAGGGTCAACTTTGTTTTCTGCTACAGCAGAAATGGCAGTTGAATCTAAATTATTTTTAATTTGTTCAGACGGATATTCTGTAAGAACAAATTGTTTTTCTATAGTACTTGATATTGAATTAACGTCTGCTTTTTCAATTTCATTTGATTTAGCATTGTGAGCTAGTTTATCCTTTTCTTCAATTAAATTCACTGAATTTGAAAGAGGTAATTTACTTTTTTTCTGAATAGCAGAATTCTGAGATTTATTTTGAACTGTTTTTTGATTTTCAACATTATCATTAACAATTGCTACACCCATTTTTGTTTTTTCAATTTGGTCAATTTTGTCACCTTGTTTTTTCTGATTTTCAATGGGTGAAATGGGATTAGTTTCAGACTTTTTTAAATCCATTTCGTCCAATACAATTTCATTTTTAATTTCTTTACCGGAGGAATTCATTACATACTGAATACCTAAAGTTCCAAAAACTAACAATGCGGCTACACCGGATAATTTCCACCAAATCGGAATTACTCTTCTTTTTTTCTCTTTTTCATTGAGTTTTTCCTCAATGTTCTTCCAAACAATTTCTGGCGGATTTTCCTCAAAATCCTTGAAATTTTCTTGAAATAATCGTTCTAAATTTTTTTTATCTTTCATTTGGCTTCATACATATTGTTGGACGCCTGATTTTCTATTTTGTCTTTCAATATCATTTTAGCTCTTGCTAAATTAGACTTGGAAGTGCCGGAAGATATTCCCATCATTTCTGCTATTTCATTATGTGAATAACCATCTAAAACATATAGGTTAAACACCATTCGGTACCTATCAGGCAATTCTTGAATTATTTTCAACAAATAACCCATGTTTATATTTTCTTCTTCAATTTCAACTTCAATTGTTTCCGGAAAATTCTCTGTAACAATTTCAAAAACAGTATGAGACCTATATTTTTGAAGTATAAAATTTATCATTACTCTTTTTAGCCATCCTTCAAAAGAACCTTTGTGTTCAAACTGATTTATTTTTTCAAAAATCAATAAAAAACCGTCCTGTAAATTATCTTGAGCCTCTGCATAATTCCTCGAATACTTGAGACATACGTTAAACAATTTAGACGAAAATAATCTATATAATTGTTCTTGTGCTTTAGTATTTTTCTTTTTACATTCTTGTATGAGTAGTTCTAAACCCAAAAGATATTTTTTCTTAAAAATTAATTTGTTACAGGAATTTCAATAATATCATAAGTTGCATGTCCGTCTTCATCATTGCCTTTATAAAATTTAAACAAATATGTTTGATAACTTTTTACAGTAAAATAAAAAGTAGCTTCGTGTAAATTATCTTCTAATGGCAAACAGTTTTCAGTATGTGAAATTATACTTTGAACAGCAACAGTTCTTTCATTTCCTGAGGAGTCAAAATAAAACCCTTGAAAAGCATGACACGTTGTTGGTTTTTTATAAAACACTTTTATTGCATGTGTTTCATTAAAAATGAATGTTTCAGGTACTATGTAACTATCCACAGCTAAAATTTCATAATGAAATTTTGGTTCTTCTTCAACACTACAGGAATTCAATAAAACGGCAATAGCAATTAGCCAAAAAAACTTTTTCATTTATTCTTTCTAAATTCTATAATTTACAGATGCAAAATTGTTCAAAAGGTTGCGTTGAAAATAAAAAAACCCGAATTATTCGGGTTTTAATTTTTATTCAGTTTCTTTTATTCGGTCTTTAATTTTAATTTCAAGTTCGTCCGCTAATTCAGGGTTGTCTTTAATTAGGGCTTTAACTCCATCACGCCCTTGTCCTAATTTTGTTTCACCATAGCTAAACCAAGAACCTGATTTTTTGATGATTTCAAATTCAACAGCTAAATCTAAAATTTCTCCTGTTTTAGAAATTCCTTCTCCATACATTATGTCAAATTCAGCAGTTCTGAAAGGTGGAGCTACTTTGTTTTTAACCACTTTCACTTTTGTTCTGTTACCAACTACATTTTCACCATCTTTGATTTGAGAAGATCTTCTAATGTCTAAACGAATGGAAGCATAAAATTTTAATGCATTACCACCGGTTGTAGTTTCGGGATTTCCGAACATCACGCCAATTTTTTCACGTAATTGGTTGATAAAAAATACAGTACAATGTGTTTTGCTAATGGTTGCTGTTAATTTTCTCAAGGCTTGTGACATTAAACGAGCATGTAACCCCATCTTAGAGTCACCCATTTCACCTTCAATTTCACTTTTTGGAGTTAAAGCTGCAACCGAGTCTATCACTACAATATCAATAGCCCCTGAACGAATTAGGTTTTCTGCTATTTCTAAAGCTTGTTCTCCGTTATCCGGTTGAGATATGATTAAATTTTCGATGTCAACACCTAATTTTTGAGCATAATTTCTGTCAAATGCGTGTTCTGCATCAATAAATGCAGCAATTCCTCCCGCTTTTTGAGCTTCAGCAATCGCGTGAAGTGTCAACGTTGTCTTACCGGAAGATTCCGGGCCATATATTTCAATAATTCTTCCTTTCGGATAACCATTCACGCCTAAGGCTAAATCGAGACCTAACGAACCGGAAGAAATAGTTTCTACTTCTTCAACAGCTTTGTCTCCCATTTTCATTACGGTTCCTTTGCCGTAAGTTTTGTCTAATTTGTCTAACGTTAATTGCAGGGCTTTTAATTTGGCTTCTTTCTCTGAACTCATAATATTTGGCTTTAAATTTATATACAATTGTTTTTGTAAAAATACTTTTTTTTTTGATGTATAAATAAATTATTTTTCCACAAAAGGGAATCACCTATGTAAATTCGATTCCGTACTTTTGTCATCATTACATATTGTTATGCATAAACTTATTTCCTATCCAATTTCATTACTTTATTACATCACATTTGTGTTGATATTGTCTGTTTTTGACCCAATTCAAAGGATATGTTATTATTTTTTTGGTTATGAAGCTCATAAGCGAAGTGTTTCTGTTTTAAATTTTTTTTTAGTTCGAAATACTCATTTGTTAGGGACTACTTATGATTTTCAAAATCGTGAAAAACTTCCAAATGGAGTGCCTTTGATTATTGTTGCTAACCACCAAAGTTTGTATGATATTTTGCCAATTATTTGGTTTATGCGAAAATGGCACCCTAAATTTGTCAGTAAAAAAGAATTAGGAAAAGGGATTCCCAGTGTTTCATTTAATTTGAAATACGGAGGGTCTGTTTTAATTGACAGAAAAGATCCGAAGCAGGCTCTTCCACTGATGAAGAAAATGGGAGAATACATTGAGAAGCACAATCGTTCAACAGTCATTTTTCCCGAAGGGACAAGAAGTAAAACAGGTGTGCCCAAAAAGTTTTCAGAAAGCGGATTAAAGATATTATGCAAATATGCACCCTCGGCTTATATTGTGCCAATTTCAATTAATAATTCATGGAAAATGGTTCGATTTGGTCAATTTCCATTGGGATTAGGAAACAAAATCACACACACTATTCATGATCCTTTCCCGATAAAAGGAATTCCATTTGAAGAAATAATGCTACGAACAGAAAATGCCGTTGTAAACGGAATTAAAAATTAAAATATGTCTATAAAAAACATTCGATTAGAAGTAATGCAACTTTTGGAAAAGAACATTGACAATTTTGTGAATGATTACCTTATTCCTGTTGAAAAAATATGGCAACCTACCGATTTATTACCCGATTCTGAAAAAGAAACTTTTTTCGAAGAGGTTAAAGAATTACGGGAAATTGCTAAAGATTTACCCTATGATTTTTGGGTTGTTTTAGTTGGTGATACTATTACAGAAGAAGCATTGCCAACCTATGAATCTTGGTTAATAGAAGTTGAAGGGGTTGATAATGAAGGAAGAAACGGTTGGTCTCGCTGGGTTAAAAATTGGACGGGAGAAGAAAATCGACACGGAGATGTTTTGAATAAATACTTGTATTTATCCGGAAGAGTGAATATGCGTGAAATTGAAATGACCACCCAGCATTTAATTAATGACGGTTTTGATATTGGTACCGGTAGAGATCCATATAAGAATTTTGTGTATACTAGTTTTCAGGAATTGGCAACATATATTTCGCATAACCGAGTTGCACAAATGGCTAAAAAGTATGGAGATAACAAGTTATCAAAAATGTGCAAATTGATTGCCGGAGATGAAATGAGACACCATATGGCCTATAGTGAATTCATCAATCAAATTTTTAAAGTAGATCCAAGTGAAATGATGTTGGCATTTCAATATATGATGAAACAAAAAATTGTGATGCCTGCCCATTTTTTACGTGAATCCGGGCAGAAAATAAGTTCTGTATTTGAACATTTTTCAGACTCAGCTCAGCGAATTGGTGTATATACCGCAAATGATTACGTAGATATTATGCAAAAACTTATTGAAAAATGGGAAATCGACAAAATCAACGGACTTACTGATGAAGCGGAAAAAGCCAGAGATTTTTTAATGAAATTACCTGCTCGAATGGCTAGAGTTTCAGAACGATTAGTCGTACCGCAAGAAAGTCACATTTTTAAGTGGGTACAACCAGCTTTAGTAAAATAAACCAACTTTATGTCAATAATTGACAATACGATTTTATTTGTAAAAGATAAACTTCAAAATGCTGAAGGAGGCCATGATTGGTTTCATATTGAACGCGTTTATAAAAATGCACTTTCAATTGCTGAAACCGAAACATGCGATTTGACGGTTGTAAAATTAGGAGCATTGTTACACGATATCGCCGATTCAAAATTCCATGATGGCGATGAAGAAATCGGGCCCCAAAAAGCCCGTAATTATTTAGAAAGTCAAAAAGTTTCAGAAGAAATTATTAAGCATGTAATTCAAATTGTCGAAAATATTTCTTTTAAGGGAGGAAATTTTGAAAAACAATTTACATCAAAGGAACTTGAAATTGTTCAAGATGCAGACCGATTAGATGCTTTGGGAGCCATTGGAATTGCAAGAACATTTAACTATGGAGGATTTAAGAATAGGTCGATTTATAATCCAAATATTCCTCCGAAATTAAATATGAGCAAAGAAGAATACAAAAAAAGTGATGCTCCAACTTTGAATCATTTTTACGAAAAATTATTGCTTTTAAAAGACAAAATGAATACAGAAACCGGTAAAAAATTAGCTCAAGACCGACACCGTTTTATGGAATTATTCCTGAGCCAGTTTTATTCCGAATGGGAAGGAGAGAAGTAGTTTTCTTCTTATTTTCCCGGAAACTCCGCTTTTCTTTTTTCTAAAAATGCAGTTGTTCCTTCTTTAAAATCTTCTGTTCCAAATGATTTTCCAAAGTTTCTGATTTCAACTTCATACCCATTAATTCCGTCCTTGAAGTTTGCATTTACTGCTTCAATGGCATTTGAAATTGCCACTGATGAGTTTTTTGTAATTTTAGCAGCAATGCTTTTTGCAAAAGCAAGCAATTCCGCTTGTGGAACTACGTGGTTTACCAGACCATAATTCTTGGCCGTTTCAGCATCAATCATCGTTGCGGTCATAATCATTTCCATTGCTCTTCCTTTTCCAACTAATTGAGGTAAACGTTGCGTTCCGCCATAACCCGGAATTACACCTAAAGTTACTTCCGGCAAACCCATTTTAGCGTTGTCGGAGGCAATTCGGAAATGAGCAGACATCGCTAATTCTAACCCACCACCTAAAGCAAATCCATTTACGGCAGCAATTACCGGAGTAGATAAGTTTTCCACAAAATCAAACAATAATTCTTGTCCTTTTGCGGCTAATTTTCCACCCTCTTCTACAGAAAAATGTGCAAATTCAGAAATATCGGCTCCCGCCACAAAGGCTTTTTCTCCACTTCCAGTGATGATAATCACTTTGGTTGAATGGTCTTTATTTTCAGTATCAAAAGCTTGATGAAGTTCTTCTATTGTAGCTTTGTTTAAAGCATTTAATTTGGTTGGCCGGTTAATGGTAATTACTGTAATTCCATTGTCTTTTTCTATTAATAGGTTTTCAAAATTCATGATTTAAATCGTTTTTACGTTGGTAATAATTGGAAAAGAAACTATAAATTTTGTTCCCACATTTGGTTGGGATTCAAAAGTAATGGTTCCGTTATAATTCTCTATAATTTTTTTGATAATTCCTAGACCAAGACCCATTCCACTGGTTTTAGTGGTAAATTTTGGTTCAAAAACATAAGGTTTATTTTCTTCAGAAATTCCAATTCCGTTGTCTTTAACAGTGATTATAGCATTTGAATTTTCTTTGTAAACCGTTACAATAATGCTGGGATTTATGGTGTTTTCTTGAATGGACTGGGTGGCATTTTTAACTAAATTGGTAATAACCCGAACGAGTTGAGTTCTATCCATATTAGTGAAAATTTCATTCTCATTAGTTTCAAAGCGAATGTAATTCTCATTAAAAATTTCAAGGGCCAATCGAACAACATTAATCAAATTAATCTGTTCATTTTGCTGTGCCGGCATAGAGGCAAAATTTGAAAAAGCACTGGCTACGGAGCTCATTGTGTCAATTTGTTGCAATAATGTTTTGGTGTAGTCATCTAACTTTTGAGTAATATTTGAATCATTTACATCAAACTTTCGCTGAAAACTTTGCACAGTTAATCGCATGGGGGTCAAAGGGTTTTTAATTTCATGAGCCACTTGCTTTGCCATTTCTCGCCAAGCTTGTTCGCGTTCACTTTGTGCCAATTTTACAGCACTTTCTTCTAATTTATCTACCATACTATTGTAGGCTTCAATCAACAATTCAATTTCTTGGCTGCTGGCTTCAAGTTCAATTTTTTCATTATTTTTTGTAAGTTGTGTTTTGATAAGTTTGTCAGAAATAGTTTTTAGTGACTTGGTAATATAACTCGATAAAAAATAAGCTAATAATCCCGAAAGAATTAGCATGAAGGAATATACTTGTCCAAAGCGTAACATGAATTTTTTTAATTCCCGCTCATAATATCCATCATCCTCAATATAGGGTAAGTTTAAGATTGCTAAGGGTTTAAATTGTGTGTCTTTTATTTCACTGAAGGAGGAAAGGTTTTTTACACCATCAATTTCTTTAACTTCTACATATCGTTTGTCCATACTCGATTGTACAAGTCTTACAATATAAATATCGATAGACTTTGGTTCTTCATCTACAGCAAAGGAAGATTTAGAAGATTTTAATAACTTTCCTTCTAAATCAAAGAAATTTATTTCCATCCCGTGGATATCAGAAAGTTCATGAATTTTATCTCTTTCAGAAAAAATTAAAGGAATATTTTCGGTAGTTAATGGATAAGTTGTGGTATTTAAGATGTAATTAATGTGTTCTTTAATAGCATTTTCTTTTCTTTCTAGTCGTTCCCGATGATAATCTTTTGCTTCATTTCGAAATTGATATATGGAAACAGAAGCTATCAAAATAGAAGAAATAACGGTTAATAGAATCATCGAAAAGAAAATCCTAACCCGAAATGAGAGTTTGCTTATTTTTTTTGACAGTATCACGTGTTTCGTTCCCGAATTTTTTTATAAAATTTAAACCCAAGCATAATAACAACTGAAAAAACAAAGATTCCTATTACTCCGTAGATCCAATTAATGGCACTTTTAAGAATCACCAAAAAAACTACGGCAAATAAAATCAATGTAGCCCCTTCATTCCACAATCTGAAAAAATTCGAGCTGTTATTCACTTTGTTATTTTGAAGTTGATTAAAAATTTGATGACATTTCCAATGGTACAAATACAGTAAAACTACAAATCCTAATTTGACAATCATCCAATCTTGTTGTAACCATTGCGGCATAATCAACAACAACCAAAAGGCAAAAATACTTGCTAAAATTGCACTGGGCCAAGTGATAATGTACCACAATCGATATTGCATGAGTTGGTATTGTTTGATTAAAATACTTTGTTCTGGTTCCGATTTGTCTTTTGCTTCCGCATGATAAACGAATAAACGAACAATGTAAAACAATCCCGCAAACCAAGTGATGACAAAAATGAGGTGCAATGATTTGATGTAGTTATAATATTCCATCTGTTTTTTCTATCAGTTTAGTAGTCATTTCTCTTCTCAAAAAGTAGGCCGTTACTATTGTTGATAATACATCGGCAATTGGAAAGGCAACCCATACTCCAAAAATACCAAAATAATTTGGCAAAATTAGCACGAGTGGAATCAGAAAAAAACCTTGTTTGCTCAATGTGAGTAATAATGCCGGAATCGCTTTGCCGGCAGCTTGAAAATACGCGGCTCCAATTAATTGTAAAGCAATTATGGGTGTAGCGGCAAATACCCATCGCAAAGCATTGGGGGTTGCTTCAATCACTGCCACATCTGTTGTAAAAACAGAAACGATAGGTTTGGCAAAAATTAAAATTAATAGAAAAATGAAAGTAGCCAGTAATGCCGAATATTTAATCGAAATGGCTATCGTTTCTTTTACCCGATTATACTTTTCGGCACCATAATTATAGCCGGCAATTGGGAGAAATCCGTGGGTAATTCCCAAAATTGGGAAAAGGGCAAACATCAACATTCTACTAATAATTCCATAAATCACTACTGAATGTTCCCCACCATAGGTAAACAATGTATGATTGATTATAATTGCCAAAACACTTACCACTCCTTGTCTGGAAAAGGTAACCAAACCAAGAGACGAAATTTCTCTAACAATGGATGAAACAAATTTAAAGTGATGTAATCCGGGTTTCAATTCACTTTTTTTAATAAAAAACCATAGAATAAAAACAAAACACATGAAGTACGAGATGGTTGTGGCCAAGGCCGCACCAAACATACCCATGTTTAAAAATTTGATAAAAATAATGTCCAGAAATATATTTCCAAAAGCGGGAATAATCATGGCCATCATGGCAAATTTTGCTTTTCCTTCTGCCCGAATCACGTTGTTTCCCATCATGCAAAGTGCTAAAAAGGGCACGCCAACCAAAACCGGAATAAAAAATTCTTTTGCCGGTTTCATAATTTCACCATTGGCACCAAAAAGCAATAGAATTTCATCGCAATAAACAAATCCTACAATGACAAACAGCAAAGCTAAACTCAAGGTCATCATGATTTGATTGCCAAAAGTTTGCATTGCTTTTTCTTTATCTCGGGCTCCTAAGGCTCTTGAAATGATGGAACTTCCACCAATACCAATGGCCATCCCAAGTGAAGAAATTAAAAAAGTAATGGGTAAAACAACTGTAACTGCTGCAATGGCTAAGGAACCAATCCATTGTCCTACAAAAATGGTATCTACCAAAATATTGACAGACATGAAGAGGATTCCAATAGAAGCCGGAACAGCTTGTTTAATCAACAATTGTTTGATGTCTTCCGAGCCTAATGCACCTGAAGAGTGAGCCATTTATGCGTTGGTTTGAGTTTCTGCAAAAGCCCATTGGTCAATCCATCTGCTTAGTGTTTTGCACCAATCGTCGTCGTCATTTAAACATGGTATGGCTTTGAATTCTTCACCGCCGTGTTCTTTAAATTCATGATTGGCTTCCATGGCAATTTCTTCCAAGGTTTCTAAACAATCGGAGACAAAAGCCGGAGTAACAACAGCCAATTTTTTTATGCCTTTTTCGGGCATTTTATTGATCTCAACATCGGTATAAGGGGTTAGCCATTTGTCACCGGCTAAACGCGATTGAAAAGTCTGGCTGTATTTGCCTTCCGGAATTCCTAAAAATTCCACTACTTGTTTGGTGGTTTCATAACATTGATGGCGGTAGCAAAATTCATGAGCAGGCGAAGGTGTGTTGCAACACGAACCATCAATTTTGCAGTGACTTTTGGTTATGTCTGTTTTACGAATGTGTCGCTCCGGAATGCCGTGATAAGAAAACAACAAATGATCGTACTCAAATCCTTCCAAATGTTTTTTAATAGAATTCGATAAGTCTCTGATGTAATCTTTCTGATTGTAAAAAGCCGGAAGAATGGTAAAATTCATATTGGGAAATTTCTTTTTACGAATTTCCTCAGCCAAAACTAAAATAGTTACCGTTGAAGCCATTGCATGTTGCGGATACAAAGGGAAAAGCATCACTTCGGTCACGCCTTGATCATGTAATTCCTGCAAACCCGATTCAATGCTTGGTTTGCCGTAACGCATGGCTAAACTCACGGGAATACTGGTATTTGCTTGCACTTTTTTATGCATTCGTTTAGATAAAACAATGAGTGGCGAGCCTTCATCCCACCAAATTTTAGCATAAGCGGCGGCCGATTTTTTTGGTCGAGTTTGCAAAATAATGCCGCGAACTAGCAATGCACGCAATAAAAACGGCACGTCAATGACGTATTTATCCATTAAAAATTCGTCTAAATACGGTTTGACATCTTTTGGGGTTGGACTTTCAGGTGAACCTAAGTTGACTAATAATACTCCTTTTTTCATTTTAAATAACTAGCAATTTTAATTTGATAATGACATTAAATATTTCTTCGGTGTTGTTCCAAATTTCTTTTTAAATGCGGAAATAAAATGCGACGAAGTGCTGTAACCAATTAAAACCCCTACTTCGTTCACATTATAAGTGCCACTGTCCAACAATTTTCGAGCATATTCCAATTTGTAATCGAATAAAAAACTATACACGCTGTCGCCATACACTTGTTTAAAACCCGTTTTTAACTTTTTTAAAGTCAAACCAATGGTGTCAGCTAATTCCTGAAGTCCGGGAGGTTCAGCCATATTGTTAATGACAATCTCTTTCGCTTTTTTGATTTTGGCAATATTTTCCTCATCGATTAAAAAAGGACAATGTTCTGTGTTTGGATCTTCACTGCGGTTAAAGTACAAACTTAACAACTCATAACCTTTACCTTTATAATAAAGATTTTTGATAGAACTATTGAGATTGTAGTGAAACAACTGATTTAATACGATAGCCATTGATGGTGTAATATCATCCTCGGTATAATATTTTTTCTCTTTGTTTTCGGCACTTAAAAAGGGAATATGTTCGGCTTCGTTCGAAAATAGCGTGTGTAATTTTTTAATGGAAATTAATACTGAAATCATCCAAGAGTTCGGACCTATTTCTAAATGCACCGGAAGTTCTTTTTGAGGATTATATAGTAAAAGCGATTTTTCTTCTACTAAATCCAACGCATAATTACCCTGATTAAAAACAAATTTAGCTTTGCCTTTTAATCCATAATGGAACTGAATCAAATCGGTATGAACCGGACGTTGAAAAAGTTGAGTTTCATTGGTATCATTCTGAAAACGAATTAAATAGAAATCATTTTCAATTTTTATTTCTTCTTGAGAACCCATAGCGATGTTTTTTATTATAAAAAAATAAAATAGACTTATTATTATTTAGAATGATTCTATATAAAAGTCATTTCAAGCCCAATAAACGCTGCTATCTTAGAATCATTATAAACAATGACAAAAATAATTCTTTAAACGATACAAAAAGAACTTTGAGCGTTATTTTTTTGAAAAGAATAACTATAATTTTGTTTAACTTTTTAGGAAAGAGTAAATTATGGAGCACTTAAAATTGTCGAAACACCAAACTTTTTATGCGGTTGGATTGAGTTACAAGAAGGCGGATGCTGAGGTTAGAGGCAAATTCAGTTTAGACGATAAAGCAAAAGCAAACGTTTTACTTCAAGCAAAACAAGAAGGAATAGACAGTTTATTTATTATCTCAACTTGTAACCGTACAGAGATATATGGTTTTGCAGAACACCCTTTTCAGTTAATCAAATTACTTTGTGATAATAGTTTAGGAACTGTTGAAGAATTTCAAAAAGTAGCCTATGTATTCAAAAACCAAGAAGCTATTAATTTTTTATTTCGTGTAGGAACAGGTTTAGACAGTCAAATTTTAGGCGATTTTGAAATCATCAGCCAAATCAGAAATGGATTTGTTGAAAGTAAAAAAATCGGATTGGTTAATTCCTTCCTAGAAAGATTAGTGAATGCAGTTATCCAGGCAAGTAAACGTGTAAAAAACGAAACGGAATTATGTAGTGGAGCCACTTCGGTTGCTTTTGCTTCAGTTCATTATATTTTTAATACCGTTTCTGATCTTCAAAATAAAAATATTTTGCTTTTCGGAACCGGAAAAATTGGTCGGAACACTTGTGAAAATTTGGTAAAACATACCAAAAACGAAAATATCACTTTAATCAATCGTACTAAAAATAAAGCTGAAAAAATTGCAGGTAAGTTTAATTTAATTGTAAAAGATTATGTCGATTTACAAGTTGAAATTCAACGAGCAGATGTTTTAGTGGTGGCTACAGGAGCCCAAAATCCTACGATAGATAAATCCCTGTTGAATCTGAAAAAGCCATTATTAATTTTAGATTTGTCAATTCCCAAAAATGTAGATGAAAACGTGAAACAATTGGAAGGTGTTACGCTGGTTCACATGGATCATTTGTCGCAATTGACTGATGAAACTATTGAAAAAAGAAAAGAACAAATACCTTTTGCAGAAGCAATTATTGCTGAAATTAGAGCTGAATTTACTTCTTGGATAAAATCAAGAAAATTTGCTCCGACAATTCATGCCTTAAAGGAAAAACTTAATATGATTAAAGAGGGTGAATTGAGTTTTCAACGAAAAAAAATTACTAATTTTGATGAAGAGCAAGCTGAAATAATCAGTAATCGAATCATTCAAAAAATAACCACGCAATTTGCGAATCATTTGAAAGACGATAACACCACAGTGGATGAAAGCATCGAGTGGATTGAGCGTGTTTTTCAAATTGAGACCACACCATATAATGAGTAAAATTATTAAGATAGGAACCCGTGACAGTGAGTTAGCACTTTGGCAAGCTCATACGGTTCAACAGCAACTTCATGATTTAGGCTTCCAAACCGAAATTGTAGCTGTAAAATCAACCGGAGATATAATTCTAGACAAACCTTTATACGAACTTGGAATTACAGGAATTTTCACCAAAACATTAGATATTGCTATGTTAAAAGGTGAAGTTGATATTGCTGTTCATTCTATGAAAGACGTGCCAACGGCTTTGCCCAAAGGAATTGTTCAGGCTGCAGTTTTAGAAAGAGCTTCTACATTGGATATTTTGGTACACAAAGGCGATTTGTCTTTTTTGGAAAATATGGGAATCATTGCAACAGGTAGTTTACGAAGAAAAGCACAATGGTTGAATAAATTCCCCTTGCATCAAGTAGAAGATTTACGAGGAAACGTAAATACACGATTGCAAAAATTAAAAGAGAATCCATGGAACGGAGCCATTTTTGCAGCAGCAGGATTGGAACGCATCAACCTTAAACCCGATTCATTTATAAATCTCGATTGGATGATTCCCGCACCGGCTCAAGGAGCAATGGTTGTGGTTGCCATGGAACAGGATGATTATACAAAAGAGGCTATAGCTCAATTAAATCATCGCGAAACAGAGATTTGTACTCATGTTGAAAGACAGTTTTTGAAAACGTTGGAAGGCGGTTGTACCGCCCCAATTGGAGCTCTTGCGGTTATCGAAAATGATAACCTATTATTAAAAGGAATTTTATTTTCATTAGACGGTTCAAGGAAGCTAGCTACAGAAAAACAAATAAATATCGATTTATATCAAAATTTTGGAGAACTTTGTGCTACAGAAATTTTAAAAAACGGTGGTTCAGAACTCATGCAATCAATTAAAAAAGCATTAGATAAGAAACACTAATCGACGTATTATGCATAAAGATTCAATACTTAAAATTATCTACCGGTTTTTTGATTTAATTGTATTGACTTACATTATTTTTGATTTTGGCTATAGTGTAAACAAGGTATACAATACGCCAAAACTAATTGGATTAGTTTTGATTACGGTAGCGTTGTTACTATTCAATATTTTTAAATTTTATTATTTAAAGAAAAAAGGGCATAAAAAAGTAGCTCTAGCAAATTCACTTATTATTGGTGTTTTGATGTTTGTATCAATTATTGTCTCGATTGCAAATATTAATTTACATTATTTAGATGTTTTACAACTCATAAGACCTATTCTGGAAACTGGACTTCTTTTTTACTTTATTATTCGATTGATGATTTTGGTTCGTTATATTTATGAAGTATATTATAATCCGGCCATAGTTTTTGTAGGTAGTTTTTTCGCCATAATCATGATTGGCTCTTTTTTATTAATGCTTCCAAGAGCAACAACAGAAGGTATAACTTTTACAGATGCTCTTTTTACCGCAACTAGTGCTGTTTGTGTTACAGGGTTAATTGTGGTGGATACATCCACAGATTTTACTATAGTTGGACAATCTATAATTATTAGTTTAATACAAATAGGAGGATTAGGAATTTTAACTTTTACATCTTTTTTTGCTTTCTTTTTTCGCGGAAGTTCTTCTTTTAAAGAAGGGTTAAACGTTCGGGATTTTATTTCTCAAGACACCTTGAAAGACGTTTTAAAAGCAGCATTAAATGTTGTTATTTTTACCTTAAGTGTCGAATTAATTGGAGCTGCATTTATATATTCATCTATTGTTGAGAATCCGGAAATTGAAAATAAATTGTTTTTTTCGGTTTTTCACTCTATTTCAGCCTTTTGTAATGCTGGTTTTTCAACGTTGACAAACGGTTTAAGTGAAAATTATATCCGTTTTAATTACTATATGCAATGGGTAGTTATTTTTTTAATAGTTTTTGGAGGGTTAGGGTACAATATCATTTTTAATTTTTATCAATATTTAAAAATACATGTAGTTGAGTTTTTTGATCGAAAAAGAATTCATAAGCAAATCAGTATTATGACGCTCAATTCAAAAATTGTACTTTATACTACCGGAGCTTTATTAGTTGGAGGTTTCATATTCCTTTGGTTATCTGAAATGAATAATATGCTTAATTTACATGATACTTTTTTCGGAAAAATTACAGCAACAGCATTTAATTCTGTAACGCCCAGAACGGCAGGTTTCAACACCATGGATTTTACACAATATACGGTTCCTTCGTTATTATTTATTATATTTTTAATGTGGATTGGTGCTTCGCCGGCATCAACTGGGGGTGGTATAAAAACGAGTACTTTTGCCTTAGCAACGTTAAATATTTTTGCCATTGCCAGAGGGAAATCCAGGATTCAATTATTTGGAAGAAGAATTTCCAGCGAATCTACTTCACGAGCGTTTGCTATTTTATGTATCTCATTGATTATAATAGGATTTGCTATTTTAGCCTTGTTGATTTTTGAACCAAAAGGAACGGATTTACTTACCGTTGTTTTTGAATGTTTCTCGGCTTACAGCACGGTTGGACTAAGTTTGAACTTTACACCAACAATGACTGAGCCAAGTAAATATGTTATTATAGCCACGATGTTTATTGGCAGAATCGGAATGCTCAATTTAATGATAGGTTTATTACGTCAAATAAATCATCAGTTTTATGAATATCCGAAAGAAAATATTTTAATTAACTAATACCTAAGAAAATGAAAATAATCATTTTTGGACTTGGAAACTTCGGGATGTCGTTAGCTTTAAGCTTAACAGAAACCGGCAATGAAGTAATTGGAGTTGACAAACAAATGGATAAAGTCAATCTGATTAAAGATAAGATTTCCCACGCTGTTTGTATGGATTCTACAAATGAGTTGGCTTACGAATCTTTACCTCTAAAAGATGCCGATAAAGTCGTAGTAGGAATTGGAGAAAATGAAGGTGCAGCAATTATTACAACAGCCATCATCAAAAAATTATCGAACGTAAAAATTATCAGTAGAGCATTATCACCTATTCACGATACGGTTTTAGAAGCGATGGGGATTTATAGTATTATTCACCCAGAGCAGGAAAGTGCCGATCGATTAACCAAACAAATTAATTTCAAAACTACTTTAGAAAATTATCAATTAGATAATAATTATACCATTTCCGAAGTTAGATCGAAACCTGAATTTCACGGAAAAACTTTACACGAACTCAATTCAATTGATAAATATCACTTGAATGTAGTAACCATTATTCGTAAAAAAGAAAAAACGAATTTAATTGGAAAAAAATCAATTGTAAAAGAAACAATTGGATTACCAACCCCTGAAACAATAATTTTTGAAGACGATATATTAGTTGTTTTTGGTGAAAACAAGAACATTTCAATTTATTGTGACGGTCAGGAATAAAAGTGAAAAACAAAATCAGAATACTATCTACCAAAAAACTCCTGCCTAACCAAAAGCAGTTCTTATTAAATGCAAACTTTTGTTTGGTAGAAGCAGATTTTATCAAGATTGATTATCAAAAGAATAAAATTGAATCAAAATATGATTATTTGATTTTCACTAGCCAAAATGCTGTTAATAGCATTTTATCCAATGAAAATTTCGAGGATTTAAAAGAAAAAAAATGCTTTTGTGTGGGAAAAAAAACAAAAGTACTTTTAGAACAAAATGGATTTCAAGTGTTGCAAGCGTTTGATTATGTAGAAGAATTAACTCCTTTTTTAATAATCAATTACAGTCAAAAGACATTTACCTTTTTTTCCGGGAATTTAAGACAAGATACTTTACCTGTTGCTTTTCAAAAAGCAGCTATCATTTTTGAAGAGAAACAAGTGTATAATACCTCTTTAACGCCAAAAAAAATCAATAACGATGTAGATGGAATTTTGTTTTTTAGTCCGTCAGCTGTTCAGAGTTATTTAATAGAAAACACTATTTCCAACGAAATTTGTTTTTGCATTGGAACAACAACAGCTAAAGAAGTAGAAAAAACAACCAAAAACATAGTGATTGCTAACCAGCCAACGGTTGAAAATGTAATTATACAGAGTATAAACTATTTTAAAAAAGAGAATAGCAAATAGAATAACAGCTTACAGCATATTGCCTAAAGCCTAAAGCAAAAGATAATGATAAAGAACGACCTTTTTTTAAGAGCCTTAAATAATGAAACCGTGGAACGTCCACCCGTTTGGATGATGCGTCAAGCCGGAAGATATTTGCCCGAATTCAGAGCTTTACGTGATAAATATGATTTTTTTACCCGTTGCGAAACACCTGAATTAGCGGCAGAAATCACAGTGCAACCCATTCGAATTGTAAAACCCGATGCGGCCATTTTGTTTTCAGATATTTTGGTGGTGCCAAGAGCGATGGGAATTCATGTGGAATTGAAAGATAATTTAGGCCCCATTATTCCGAATCCAATACGAACAATGGAACAAGTCAATCAAGTAGTTGTTCCCGATGTCAATGAAACCTTGGGATATGTTTTTGATGCTATCAAATTAACCAAAGAAATGTTGAATGATGAGGTGCCGTTAATTGGTTTTGCGGGTTCGCCATGGACTATTTTCTGTTATGCAGTGGAAGGCAAAGGTTCGAAAAGTTTTGATACAGCCAAAGGATTTTGTTTTTCAAATCCGGTTGCGGCACATACTTTATTGCAAAAAATAACCGACACCACAATTTTATATTTAAAAGAAAAAGTAAAAGCAGGCTGTAACGCCATTCAAATTTTTGATTCGTGGGGAGGCATGCTTTCTCCGGTTGATTATCAGGAATTTTCATGGAAATACATCAATCAAATAGTAGAAGCTTTGGCACCACACACCAAAGTCATTGTTTTTGGAAAAGGATGTTGGTTTGCTTTGAATGATATGGCAAAATCAAAAGCTTCTGCCTTAGGCGTCGATTGGACTTGTTCACCCAGAAATGCCCGTTATTTATCAGGAGGAAGAATTACGCTCCAAGGGAATTTCGATCCATCTCGCTTATTGTCTCCTATTCCAACGATTAAAAAAATGGTTCATGAGATGATTGATGAATTCGGAAAAGACAATTACATCGTCAACCTTGGTCACGGGATTTTACCCAATATTCCGGTTGATCATGCGAAGGCATTTGTGGAAGCAGTGAAGGAGTATAAAAAGTAATTTTATGATAAAAACAGATTTATTTTTTATTGATTATTTAGTATTAGAAGATGCAGCAAGTCTATCTGAAATGATGTTGTGTAATCACGATAATTTTAAAAGATATTTCCCGATAACTTTATCTAAAAACAAATCAATAGAAGATAGTTTAAAATTTATTAAAGAAAAAAATATAGAATGCCATGCCAAAACGGAGTTTACTTTTGTAATAAAAGACAAACAATTGTCAAAAGCAGTAGGTATAATTATAATCAAAGAAATAAATTGGGAAATCAAACAAGGTGAATTTGCTTATTGTATTAGTTCAGAATTTGAAAACAAAGGATGGATGTCAAATGCGATTGCTTTAACTTCCAAATACGCATTTGAAGTTTTAGGTTTTAATAAACTTCAAATCATTGCTCACAGAACAAATTTTGGAAGTTGTAAAGTTGCTGAAAAATGTGGGTTCCAATGGCAAAAGACTTTAATAAATGAATATACACCGCCAAATGAATCGCCATTAGATATGGAATTATATGAACTATACAATGAAAGATAAATTCTATCAGTACATTCTCCAATTGCAAAATCAAATCACTTCTAAATTAGAAGCAATCGATGGTGTTGCTAAATTCAGAGAAGATATCTGGGAGCGTCCCGAAGGCGGCGGCGGAAAAACAAGAGTAATTGAAAACGGCCAAATTTTCGAAAAAGGAGGCGTAAATATCTCAGCTGTTCATGGAAAATTGCCTGATTCCATGCAAAAATTATTTAACGTAGGCGAAGCTGATTTTTTTGCCTGTGGTTTGAGTTTAGTGATTCATCCCAAAAATCCTATGGTGCCAACCGTTCATGCTAATTGGCGGTATTTTGAAATGTATGATGAGAATGGGGCTGTAATTAACTCATGGTTTGGTGGCGGACAAGATTTGACGCCTTATTATCTGTTTGAAGAGGATGCGATTCATTTTCATCAAACATGTAAAACCGCTTGCGACAAACATAGTCTAGAATTTTATCCAAAATTTAAAGAACAATGTGACAAGTACTTTTGGAATGCCCATCGAAACGAAGCCCGAGGTATTGGTGGTTTGTTCTTTGATTATTGTAAGCAAACGGAAGAAATGTCCATGAACGATTGGTATAATTTCGTTACCGAGGTAGGTAACAGTTTTTTAGAAGCCTATGTTCCAATTGTTGAGAAAAGAGTACATTTGTCTTATAATCAACAACATAGAACTTGGCAAGAAATCCGTCGAGGTCGTTATGTAGAATTCAATTTAGTGCATGACAAAGGCACTTTATTTGGTTTAAAAACCAATGGTAGAATTGAAAGTATTTTGATGAGTTTGCCGCCACATGTGCAATGGGTGTATGACCATCATCCGGAAAAAGGAAGTGAAGAAGAAAAATTAATTGCTGTTTTAGAAAATCCGAAAGAGTGGTTGTAAAATTTGTCATAGTGTTGTTTTTTGGAGGAATACTTTGCTCGTTTGCACAAAAGGATTCACTTCAAAATATGCATTTTGTCTCCTATGATGAAAAAGTAGTTTCGAGTATTTATTATCAAGACATATCAAATAGTTTTCAAGTCAATTTCAATACCGAAGGAGAAGCAAATTATTTGGGTTTAGAACCGAACCGAAGAGCACAGATTGGACTAAATTTGAGTTATAAATTTATTGACATTTCCTATGGATATTCGCCGGAGTTTTTGGCTGAAAACAAAGACAATGAAGGTTCTAAATTATTTAGTTTAGGTACTCGATTTTATTACAAAAAATGGATGCAATCACTTTCCTTTATCAATCAAACCGGTTTTTATATAACAGATGGAGAAACAGAAGTAGCTTTTCCCAAACTTAGAACAACAAAATTTGGCGGAACTACTTCCTATATTTTTAATGATGCTTTTTCATTTAAAACCATCGCCAATCAAAAGGAATGGCAAACAAAAAGTGCCGGAAGCTTCATTCCCAATCTTTCCATTTATTATACCAATTTTGATTTAAATGATGGAAATTCGGAAAATAAAAGCAATATTTATTTAGTTTCATTGTCTCCTTCGTATTTTTATAATTGGGTAATCAACAATCACTTTTTAATTTCAGGCGGATTATCCGTTGGTGGCGGATTTAATAGTGTTGATGGTGATTTTGCACCTATTTATGAAGGAAGTGTTAGTTTGAAAATTGGCTATAATTCCGACTCGTTTTTTACATTCGTCAATCTGAATTATATCGATTTTGTTCAAGATTCAGAAGCTGAAATTCGTTTAAATGATCAAATAGCAACCTTTAAATTTACAGCAGGTTATCGTTTTAACCCACCAAAAAAAGTAAAAGAATATTACGACAAAGCAAATAAAAAAATCGGATTGTAAATACAAAAATCTACAATCATTAAATTTAAAAAAATGTACCCACTTAGAAGAAACAGAAGATTGCGAACCAATGAATCCATTCGTTCGCTAGTTCGCGAAACCATTCTTTCACCAAATGATTTTATTGTACCGCTTTTTGTGGTGGAAGGAAAAGGAATTAAAGAAGAAATTTCCTCAATGCCTAATTATTTCCGATTGAGTTTAGATTTATTAGAAAAAGAAGTAAAAGAATTGGCCAAATTAAACCTTAAATCGGTTTTGGTTTTTGTAAAAGTACCCGATCATTTAAAAGATAATAAAGGAACCGAAGCATTGAATCCGAATGGGTTGATGCAACGAGCGGTAAAAGTGATTAAAAATGCTGTTCCGGAAATGATTGTAATGACGGATGTGGCTCTAGATCCATATTCTGCATATGGTCATGATGGTGTAATTGAAAACGGTGTGATTGTAAATGATTTAACTTCGGCTATTTTGGCAGAAATGAGTTGTTCGCATGCTGAAGCGGGTGCCGATATCGTCGCTCCGAGTGATATGATGGATGGACGAATTTTAGAAATCAGAGAAGCATTGGAGGACGAAGGTTATGTAAACACCGGAATCATGGCTTATAGTGCTAAATATGCATCGGCACATTATGGTCCGTTTCGCGATGCTTTGGACAGTGCTCCTGTTGACATGATTGATATTCCAAAAGATAAAAAAACCTATCAAATGGATTATCATAATCGTATTGAAGCCATTCGTGAAACCAGAATGGACATTGACGAAGGAGCTGATATCGTGATGGTAAAACCGGGAATTTCGTATTTGGATATCGTTCGTGAAGTTAAAAATGCATTTGATGTTCCGGTAGCAGTATATCAAGTTTCGGGGGAATATGCCATGATAAAAGCAGCATCCGAAAGAGGTTGGATTGAACACGACGCCATAATGATGGAACAAGTAACTGCGATTAAAAGAGCCGGTGCCGATATGATTGCGAGTTATTTTGCAAAAGATGTCGTGAAAATAATTTCTTAAAATGATATTTATCAGTTATTTAAAATTTTTTAAATCGTAAATTTGAGTAGATCAAAAAAATGAAATTTTATGAAAAAATTATTTTTTTTACTCGTTTCTATGGTTTTTATTTCTTGTGGAGAAAAAAAATCGGAACCTTTCGGAAAATCTACTGATGAAAATTTAACGGAACCTGTAGCGGTTACCGCAGACGCAAGTCTTAAATTAGGAGAAGACTTATTTAATGGTGTTGGATTATGTAAAACATGTCATTTGCCAGACAAAAAAGTAATTGGCCCTAGTATTATCGATGTGGCAACTATTTATAAAGAGAAAAACGGAAACATAGTGGAATTTTTAAAAGAAAATGCCGAACCAATTGTTGACCCTACGCAATATGAAGTGATGAAAACCAATTTTGCCATTACAAAAAGCATGTCTGATGAAGAGCTAAAAGCTTTAGAAACCTATATATATAGTTATTTAAAATAAAATCATTCTAAAATTAATTTGAACCCAACTCTCGGAATATTTTCAATCCGAATGTTGGGTTCTTCTTTAAAAATTTTTCGCAAGCGGGAAATAAAAACGTCTAAACTTCTCCCCACAAAATAATCATCGGTTCCCCAAAGTTCCATTAAAATTTTTTCTCTTTTTAAAACAGTATTTTTATTTTCTAAAAAGAATTTTAATAAGGCAGCTTCTCGTTCAGTGAGGTTTGTCACTTCTTTTCCTTTGGAAACACAATAATTTGTTGGGTCAAATTCAAAAGAGCCAATTAAATAAGTTGTTGTTTTACTGGCTGTTTTTTGACTTCGATTCAAAAACACTTCAATTTTCAAGGTCAATTCTTCCATGCTGTAAGGTTTAACCAAATAATCATCGGCACCCAACTTTAATCCTTTGATGCGGTCTTCTTTCATGGTTTTTGCTGAAAGAAAAATAATGGGGATTTCTTGATTTCGTTTTCGAATGGCAGTTGCAATTTCAAATCCATCCATATCCGGCAACATCACATCTAAAATACATAAATCATATTCCCCGGAACAAAAGGCATCAAAACCTTCTTTTCCATTAATAAAATGGGTAATATCATATTGATTTTCTAAACTATCAGCAGTTAAAAAACCTAAAGACTCATCATCTTCAACATAAAGAATTTTCTTTTTACTCATACTACATCTTTTTTTGGAATGAAAATAGAAACTGTTATGCCTTGATTTTCATTATTTTGAATAGCTATTTTCCAATGATGTAAATCAATTATTTTTTTTACATAAAATAAACCAATACCAAAACCTTCAATATCTTTTTTGTTTTCACGCGGAACCCGATAGAATTTATCAAAAACATAATCAATGTGTTGTGGAGCAATTCCGCTTCCATTATCCGAAAAATGGAGAGTAATTCCTCTATCGTTTTCAACTGATTTTATTACTATTTCAGGGCTTTCAGAACAGTATTTCAAAGCATTATCAACAATGTTATATAAAACATTATTAAAATGAAATTCGTCGGCCAAAACAGAAATTTTAGAAGGTATTTCAATTTTAACAACACTTTTTTTAGTTGATTTTAAAATAGCATTTTCTTTTACTAATTCTAAAGCGTCTTTAATATTAATGGGTTTTTTGTCCAATTCTATCCATTTTGCATCTCCTTTGGCCACATTTAGAATCCGTTCAATATGTTGATTCAGTTTATGACTTTGGTTCGTGATAATTTGCATGTATTTGGCTAATTTTGGATTGTTTTTAATTTCATCCTGTGAAGAGGCATATTGAGAAGCAATTAAAATAGACGAAAGTGGTGTTTTGAATTCATGGGTCATGTTATTGATGAAATCAGTTTGCAATTCGGTATACTTTTTTTGTTTTAATAAAAGAAAAACAGAGTATACGTAAATAATTAAAACCAAAAACAATATGCCGGTATAAATCCAATATTGACCTAACGAAGTAATAAATTTGTGTTGTAAATCCGGAAATCGAATTCCGAAATAATAGATTAAACCTTCATTTTTTTGAAAACAGTTTTCACATTTCTCCGGTTTACCCGAATCACTGGAAACATAATTTCCGTATATCATTTCATCTGTTCCACAATTATAAATAGCATATTCATAATCAATACCAAGTTTTACTTTTTGAAATTCAGATTTTAAATAATATTCTAAAACTTGGTGTTCAAAAACATCGTCAATATTTACAATATAATAATCGTCCGTAATTTTTTTAATTTGATTAGTAATGGCTAAATCCGTTTTGTTGTCACGATAAATCCGTTTTACCACATCTTGTAAAGCAAAGTGAATTTTATCTTCAAACTCTTTTTTTTCAAAAGAATAGGCCCGATTTAGCATTAACAATTGCATAATCAACACACCTACAATTGATAGGAATCCGGCAAAAATGATACTATTTAAACGGTTAAATTTCAATTTAATCTTAGATTTAGACACAAAACTACTAACACAAGCGTTTATTTTTTTCTGATTAACAACTCATTAACAAAACTTATGATGTGCTTAACAAATATCCGCTTTCTTGTGAATATATTTGCTATGTTCAAACGAATTAATCAATAATTTAAAAAATAATAAGTATGAAATCTTTAAAAGTATTTTTATTTGCTTTTGCTGCAACAGTTTTGTTTTCAGTAAGTGCAAATGCTCAAGAAAAGAAAGCAGCAGTAACTCCTGCTATCACTACAACTCCAGCTCCTCAAAAACCAACAACTCCTGTTAAATGGAAAGAAGAGGCTTTTGATTTTGGAGACATCAAAAAAGGAACACCTGTTTCACATGATTTCACTTTTGTGAATACAACTAAACAAACTGTTTTAGTTACTAATGTAAAAGCATCTTGTGGATGTACGGCTACAAATTATACTAAAACACCAATTAAACCAGGAGAAAAAGCTACCATTACAGCAACTTATAATGCTGCAAGTCCTGGTGCTTTTTCAAAAACAGTAACTGTTTCTTTAAATGAAAATGAAGTGCCAAAAATACTTACTATTAAAGGGAAAGTATTGGATGATGCTCCTGTTACACAATAAGAATATCTGCTAAATTATAATTCGTTAAAAACCACCTTCTCCTAGAGGTGGTTTTTTTGTTTCATATAAAAAATTCCGCAGTGTCTCAGTCAGACATTTGAGGAGTTTTTTAGAGGAAGACTTTTCAGAGCAGGTGTTTTTTTAAATTCTTTTAGATTCAAATGAAGTTGATTTTATCATTTTTGAATTTTTAGTTCTTCAATTGCCTTAGTTTCTGTTTTTACAAGAAAAAATGAAAATTGCTATTTAATTGAATGTTAATTAGTTAAAATTCAGTTCGAATGGGTTGACATTTTATAACAAGTATAGCAATAGTACTGTCGCTCCTAATTGTTTTTATAAAGTCTTGTTGAATTTATCAAATGATAAACCTCTAATGGTGCGATATCAAAACAGCAAGAAACCACTTTATGAATTTGTAGTTTCCACGGATGAAATTGAAAATAAGTTAAAAAAATGCAGATTATAAATAGTGGGGTATTAATTGATTTTGTTAAAATAAAAGTTTTCATATCCAACCAGGCTAATAGAACACAACACCTTTTTTTTAACTTATTTGCTAGTAATCAATAACAAAAAGTTATTTGGTTTAATTTTTTTTGATACATTTAACAAAGCTTTATCAACTAAATTTTATAACCACAATTAACTTCTTAGTAATATGAAAAACGAGCTGTCAAAATTCATCAAATTTATTTGCACGATAGCAATTTTTTCGATTGCTTTTAGTGCTTTGTCACAAAATCAAAACACCGGAATTTATCTAAGTTGGGATAACAGTAATGCTTGTCAAATTTGGAACGATTCAGATAGAGAAGGTATATTTGTTGAAGAATTTGAAGATTCACAATGCTTATTAGTATGTCAATCTAGTTTATCAAATTTTGAACTCACTAATGTTCCTATGAATGTAAATATCTCTTGGACAATTTCTGGAGGAATTATACAAAGTCAAAATAACAACCAGATTCAAATTCTATGGGATGATGAATTTAATGGAGGTGTTACTGTTGAATATTCTATAAATAATGTATTTTATTCAAATACACTTTGTATAGAAAAAACAGCCAAACCAGTGGCGAAATTTACGATTAATAATGATTTATCTGTTGATATAACCAGTATAACAGCTTGTATTTCGCAAGACATAAATTTCACGAACTTATCAAATACCAATAATGGTTCTGATATTATTAGCTATTTATGGGATTTTGGGGATGGAAATTTTAGTTACATTGAAACCCCTCATCATAATTACGTAAACCCTGGCGAATATAATGTGACCCTATCTGTAACGAATGCTTGTGGTTGTTTTGATTCAATTAGAGGAAGGGTTAGAGTTTTAAATGCAAGAAATTATGAAATAAATTGTGCAACGGTAGTATGTGAAGGTTCTAGAGAAACCTACAGTCTTTCCATTGATGCTATGCAAAATTGTACAGGTTTTAATTGGCAAGCAGAAGGTGGTACAATTATAAATCAAGCAGGTGGTAATGTATTAATTGAATGGAATCATGTGGATGAAGATGGTTTTGGTTTTGTTACCTTCAATCCAGTTAATTGTACTTTAGAATGTAATGAACCCACTACGATTAAAGTCCCAGTAATTCAAAGTAATGCAACAATACAAGGAAATAGTCTAATTTGTACTGGTAAACAAAGTAAATATTCATTACCGCAATGGCCAACAACTGATATTCAATGGTCAGTAGTTAATACAAATGGTATAAATTTTGAATTAATTCAAACTGATCAACGAAATGAAATTGTTCTTTTACCTTTAGATGGAACAGGAAATCTAATATTAAGAGCTATATATAATAATACGCTTCTTAATTGTGGTGGTGTAGCTGAAATTAGTATTAATGTAAAACAACAGTTAAAAATTGAAACAACATTAGAGAAGATTTGTCAAAATGATATGGTTGAGTTTACTAATATAGCGAATCAAACAGTCAATTGGTTAATTACAAAAGACAACACTGTTATTCATTCAGAAAACACAATAAATTTACTTTACACATTTATTGATTCTGGCTCATATATAATACAGGCTTCTCACCCCGATTTCTGTGAATCTAATAATTTAGTCTTACAGGTAAATGAAAGTCCTCTTATTCCTTTTGCCATTTTAGGGGAAACTTTAACTTGCCCACTAATGGCTGTTAGATATGACGTTCAAAATCCGAATTCAGACTATTTTTATGAATGGACTGTTACCAATGGTATAATTCTAGGAAATAATTTCAATAATTATATTAATATTGAATTCAATAACTTCCCAGCTACTGTTAGTGTAAGAAGTCTAAATCCTTCAACGGGATGTTATTCAGATGTTATATTTTTAACTATTGAAGCTGATACTCCAATTGTTGATATATTATCTGATAATTCCGAAATATGTGGTAGTTCAGTTTCAATTTTTCAAGCAGTTATACCAACTACTACAACCCTCTTTAATAATGCAGATACTTACCAATGGTCTCTTTCTAATGCTTCGCTAGGTAGTATTTCAAGTGGGCAAGGAACGAACATGGCAGAAATTACTTGGAACAATGTAACTGTCAATACCACAGTAGATGTAATATTAACAGTTACTAAATGTTCGTTGCCACCTACACAAATAACATTTTCAGTTTTAATTACTAGTATTCCTGAAATTCAATGGGCATCTCTGCCAACGACAACATTTTGCAGTAATGAAACTTTCCAAGTAAATATCCAAGCGGTAGATCCTTCGATCAATTTAGCTAACCATAATGTAATTGTTAGATGGTTTGTTGATGGACAAGAAAGAATTGGTGGAATTTCAGAATTTTTCAGCCTAATTAATAACTCTGATGAAGAAGTACTTCGAGGTGTGACTGCTCAAATCATTTCTTATGATGGATGTACTGGTCTTTCTAATACTATCAACTTTTCTGCAACTATTATTCCTTCTCCGCCTGCTGTAATTTCTACAGCTGGTTACAAAAGATTTTGTGAGGCATCAGATATTGATTCTGTTTTAATAGCATCAAGTAATCTTATTCAGGTAACCTATCAATGGGGAACTTTTCAGAATACTATTTTTACTCCAATTTTGGGAGCAACAACAAATACCTTTAATCCTATTGACTTTGGTATTTATGCCTGTAATATTACCTCAACAAATGAGATATCTGGCGGTGGCTGTTCGCGACTATCCAATACATTGACTATTAGCCAAAAGGATTGTAATACGAATCCAACAGTATGTTCTGTTCCCGGTTTAACGGCTGTAAATAATTCTTTTTATTCAGATTGTGGAACCATTACACTTTCGGGCACCTCAACTCTAGCAGAATCCGAAAGTTGGTTAGTTTATGGCCCTGGTAATGAAGTAGTAAATTTAGTAAATAGTACGGTTACTGGCCCACCCGGAATTTATACTATTGTTTATGTGGCTCGTGCATATTGCCCTTTAACTGATGCTTATGACCTTGTTGAAAGTGTTGTAGATGTTCTCATCCCTTTTGAACCTGCAATTTCCTATGATTTTATTTGCAATGGCACAGATTTTACTTTATACTTTATACTGAATAACAGTATCTTTTATCCTTTTTTAGATAATCCTGTTGAAACTGTTCAAATGCTTGTGAATGGAACTTGGCAAACGTTGTTAACTTCTGGATCTGTAGATATCAGCGGAAATCCTCAAAATATCGTGCATTTAAGAGTTATCAATACCGGTTCTTTTAACGGGCAAAATTATGAGTGTACCAAAAATTACGATATTACCACTTATGGTGTACCAGATAATCAAATTGTAATTCAAAATAACGAATTTATATGTCATGACACACCTTTTATTTTTAGATTTTTTAATGACTTTGAGAATCCAGCACTTTTTTCTTATTTATGGACTTTTGAACCCGGAATAACCAATTCTTTGTTCAATCCTGCCAGAGTGTTTAATTCACCTGGAACCTATCCTGTTCAAGTAGAAATCACAAATGCATTAGGTTGTAGCCGCACAATTACAACAGAAGTTGTAGTGCCTGAACCTTGTTTTGTTGGTGTTCTTCAAACAACACCTAACGATGCCCATGTTTGTGAAGGAGAATCGGTTACCATATCCTATTTATCATCATTAGAAAACTGTGCACCTACCTATTTATGGCGAAGAGGAAATACATTACTAACGGAATTCATAAACCAAAGTAGTATAGTAGTAACAGAACCGGGTTACTATTGGTTAGAAATTGTTAGCCCTCAAGGGTGTTTATACGAAGTACCAAATAGGGTATATCCGAAATTTAATACGCTGCCTGCTTTAAAAATCTTCAATGAAAGTCAATATTGTGAAGGAGAAAATATTCAAATTAGTGCTATTTTATCAGGAACTATTGAATGGTTTCTTGAAGGTATTTCGGCTCATCAAGGAGAGATTTGGAATCCTACATTGTCCGCAGGCACTTATAACATTATCGTTGTCGCTACCGGCAATTTGGGTTGTGCTACTACTGAAAGCTTTATTTTAACGGTTACCCCATCACCTACTAATGTTACTATTACAGGGGTTGTGATGCGGTGTGAACCCTATACCATTGAACTAACTGCATCTGCCGATCAACCAGCTGATTTTTTATGGAGCAACGGTCAAGTTGGTGAGTCTATAATTGTAAATCACGGTGGTGCCTATCAGGTCATTGCTTATAATGGTGCATGTTCAATCGAGGCATCCATTAATCTTCCCAAACATCCAGAGGTATATGCGTGGTCTTACCCACAAGGGTGTTTAAATTATTGTTTAGATTATAATCCTTATGTTTTGGGACCTTTAGCAGCCATAGAATCCAATACCTGGATGCTTACAGGCGAAATATTCCAAACCTCAAATGACCCATCGCCAATATTCCAACTTCCTGTTGATGGTTCTTATAACGCTATATTGACTAATGGGGGCTGTACATACAAAGCACCACCACTAAACTACCAAATAGATCGTTGTGAAGAGTGTAAATTGACTGTTAGAAATAGCCAAATAGACAATAATGATTCAAACTATTGTTCATTTGCGGCTCAATTTTTAATTATCAACGAAACAACCCAAATTATAGAAATACAATTGATTAATCCTGAAAATTTAGTAACTTTTGCCCCCTCTACTTTTCAGTTATACCCAGGGCCAAATACTATCAACACAACTATATTGCCTATAAATGGTTATACAGGAAATAGTCCTATTACTATTTTAATTAACGGAACAACTTATGATAAAGATTTTAATCCCGTGCCTTGTGCTTTCCATTATAGGGTATTTATGCCGAGATGTAAATATTTTCCAAGACCTGACTTAAGGGAGAAAGAAGATCAAAGTTCTCTTTTAAATAAAATACACTTTAGCCCAAATCCAGTAAAAACTGAGGCTAATCTTAAATGGAGTATTGATTCACCTATCGATAATTACCAGTTGTTTGACCTACAAGGGCAACTACTACTTGAAAAAAATGTTGCACCTAAAATTACCGAAACCACTATAATTATGGAGCATCTACCACAAGGTATCTATTTGTTAAAATTATGGTCAAAAAACGAGTTTATTACCTATTTTAAAGTGATTAAAAATTAATTAGTTATCCAAAACATGACCTAATATCCTTAGGCCATGTTTTTTATACCACTTAGTACTATGAAAAAGTTAGTTTACCTCATTATTTTATTTAACTGCTTAGTTAATGCACAATGTTTTGAAAAGATATCTTGTGGAACTTCTCATGTAATTTTACTTAATGAACAGAATTATATTTACGGTTTTGGGAGTGCACAAACAGGGCAATTAGGTTTGCAATCTGTAAATAATGTTCTTAGTCCTGCTATGTTTGACAGCAATGGCTATTGGAAGGATATTTTTGCTAGTTCTTTGAGAAGTTTTTTGTTAAAAAATGACGGCACCCTTTGGGCTACAGGCAATAATATTTATGGTTGTCTCGGTATTAATTCTTCCATTAATTCAACCAATATAATAACCCAAATAGGCACAGCCACTAATTGGCAAAAAATTGTGGGTTCTCCTACCCACACTGTTGGTTTAAAAGAAGACGGTACGCTCTGGGGTTGGGGTCAAAACAACGATTATGAGCTAGGGCAAGGACAAGGTAATAATAATTTAAGCCAACTCACCCCTATTCAAATTGGGACTGATAGCCATTGGGTAGATGTTGCCGTTACAGATTCCGGTACATTTGTACTAAAAAATGATGGTACATTTTGGGGTTGTGGGTACAATAGTAATGTCATATTAGGCTTTTTAGGGAATTTTGTATATAGTCTTTCACAAGGGCCTTCGGATAATTGGAGCAAAATAAAGGCAGGAGTGTTTTTTATTTTAGCTCAAAAAACGGATGGCACTTTATGGGCATGGGGTAGTGGTAGCTATGGTCAAGTAGGTAATGGTCAATTTAACGGTAGTTTAACTCCTTATCAAATTACAACCGATACTTGGAAAGATTTTGCAGTAGGTTCCTTAAGATCATACGGCATCAAAACCGATGGTACGTTATGGGCTTGGGGTAGAAATGAAGAAGGTCAACTCGGTGATGGCACTTTTGAAAATCGAAATGTACCTACCCAAATAGGGACTGATAATAATTGGGATAGGATATATGCACAAGGTGCTACCACTACCGTAGGTGTAAAAACAGATGGTACAGTATGGGTTTGGGGTAGTAATGATTTTGGTCAGTTTGGCAATGGCACACTAAATCAAGGCAGTAATGTGCCGTTACAAAACAACGCGTTGTGCACGTTGGGTGTCGAAGATTTTGATGATGAAAAAGAGAGTGTTTCTTTTTTTCCTAATCCTGCTCAAGATGTAGTTCAATTTACTTATAATGAACTACCTAATGCTAAATTTGAGGTGTTTGACCTTAACGGCAGATTGATGTATCAAACTAAAACCATTGGTTTTAGTGGTCAACTAGCTATTCCTGTGGCTCAATGGAGTCGAGGAGTTTATGTGTTTAAAATAGTATCAGAGAATAGGGAGATTATTAAAAAAATGGTGTTAAATTAATAATATTTTTTTAAGCTTAATAATATGAAAAGTAAATCACGAATTCTAGAATTAGAATGACTATTTCTAAATAGTAGATACAGATTATTAGATAAAATTTATTAAACACTTGCAAAAACGTTTTTACAAGTGTTTTTTATTTCTATTCATAAAAACAATACGCAGATTTATTAACATATGTTTAAACTCCAAACTAATTGTAAAAAAAAAAATGAAGTAAAAGTTGTGTCAAAAAAATCATTTCAATAAAAATGTCACTTAATAAGTGGCAAAATTTTTGATATTATTTTTTTGACACTAAATAAAATGAGATGACACCCTTTAAAAACCACACAGGCTTGACACAAGAAGAAATGGCTATTTATCTAGGGATAACACGAAGTCAATGGTCAATGTTTGCTGTCGGGAAAAGAAAACTTCCTATTGGTTCCACCAAAAAATTAAATGATTTACTTCAATATTTGCAAAATAATAATATGTTGAAAGACAAATCTAAATTTTTTGAAAGTGAAAATAAAAAGTTAAAAATAGAATTAAAGAGGAAATTACTCGATTTAGAAGTGTTATATATTCAAACAGAGAAAAAAGTAAATGGGCTATATACAATACGTCAACAAATAGTAACTGCTTTGTCCACTATTGCGTTTTTAAAAATACAGGAACACAATGATTCTAATTTGAATAAAATGATAGAAATGAGAATTAATAAAAGTTTAGAAAAAAATTCACTGGATAGCTTACTATATTATCAACAGAAAAAGCAAAATATTGAAAACGAAATGATATTTATCAAACAAATTATTAATGGAGAATTAAAAAATGGAGAATTGTAGAAAAGTATAAATTCTTCAAAAGTATTGCTCTTCAGTAACTCAAAATCCTACCATAACGTAAACAAAATATCGTTTTGTATATTTTTAAAATAAGATTAACTATTCCTGTTAATTTTTTTATAAATTTATTTTGTGCTAATTTTATGGCATATGACTTGCGAATGTATAATTATAACTTTAAAAATTATAATTATGTATTCAGTTAGCAACCTAACAACAATTGCAGATTGCAATGTGTTATTAACCATGGCCGGAAAAGAAAAATCTGATTTAGCTTTTAAAAAGCTTTCCGAAGAGCGATTAGTTTCAAATTACAGTAGTAATGCTGTTGAAATCGATGCAATTTTACAAGGAGTTATTGCAGAAATTGCAGCAGTCGACACGGTGCTTATCGTTTTACCTCCGGGATCAACAAGAGATTCCGAAGAAAAAAGAAAAGTACGATTAGAGTACCGCAAATTTTTGTTAGAAAACAGAAAAGAAAGTTATGGAGCAGTCGCTCTTCTTGAAAAAGAATTAGACCTAGAACGTGTTATTAAACAATTGGATGAAGTTGATGCTTTTATTGTAGAAGTGACAACACATCGAGATACGTTGTAAGGTGATGATTCATTTAGCTTTAAGCCGCCTTTTAAAGGTGGCTTTTTTCATTTAAAAGAATGAATGTATTTTTTATTCCTTATTTCTATCATTCTTTTTTATACATTTATAAAAGCTAATTCATTGATTATGATAGAAAAAATTAAACTCGACAACATTTTATTTCTGGATATTGAAACTGTTCCGGAAGAAGAAAACTTCAAATTGCTTGATGAAGAGAAGCAGTATCTTTTTGAAACCAAAACACAGTACCAACGAAAAGACGAATTTACTCCTGAAGAATTTTATGATAAAGCCGGTATTTGGGCTGAATTTGGAAAAATTGTTTGTATTTCAGTGGGTTATTTTATAACGAAAGGAGATGTCCGAAATTTTAGAGTCACTTCTTTTTTTGGAGAAGAGAAAATGATTTTGAAGGATTTAAGCAATTTACTCAATAACCATTTTAATCAACCACAGCATATTTTATGTGGCCACAATGCCAAGGAATTTGATTTTCCTTTTATCGCCAGAAGAATGATTATTAATCAAATTGAAATTCCAGCTAAATTGAATTTATTTGGCAAAAAACCTTGGGAAGTTCCACATTTAGACACGCTTGAGCTTTGGAAATTTGGCGATTACAAACATTATACTTCCATGCGATTACTCACTAAAGTGCTGCAAATTCCATCTCCTAAAGATGATATTGACGGTAGTGAAGTAGCCTATGTTTATTATGTAGATAAAGATATTGACCGCATCATCACTTATTGTGAAAAGGATGTGATAGCCGTTGCACAAGTTTTTTTACGATTACGTAGAGAGGATTTATTAATTGAAGAGGAAATTATTCATGTATAAATTGATTTCCTCTATTTAGTTTTTTTTATTTCTTTAAAATTATTTTTTTAATGATTTTGTGGTTATTATTTTGAATAGAAAGAAAATAAATGCCATCTGTTAGACCACTAAGATTTAATTCTTCAGTGTTCTGAATTGTGTTTTTTGAGATGATTTTTCTTCCCTGAATATCAAATAAATCTATTTTAGTTTCTCCCACTATTTCATTTGTGAGCTGAATTGTAATATAATTTTGAGTTGGATTAGGGTAAACACGAACAAATTCTATTAAATTTTCTGATGTACTTAAACTGTTTTCAATTGTAATTATAACGGTATTATTTGGCAACCAACCCGAAGAACTGTTAAGTATATCTGCTTTAAACGAATCTTGACCGGGTTCAAATTGTGAATTTGAATAGCTTATTCGACCTTCATTTATATCACTTTGTGTAAAAGTATTACCTATTGTAAGTGCAGTTCCATTTTTTGTAAGCAGACCAAGTATAGGCGTTTCTGTAAGTGTATAAGTTTGGTTATTGTCTGATTGAGAAGGTGTTGAGGCATTTATTTCAGTGTTTAAAATAATTTTATCACTTGACGTTGTAGTTATAATTCCATTGTTTTCAAAATTTAAATTATTTGTAACAGTTGATAAACTACAAAAATCTAATGAAAATGAATTGATGCTTCCACCATCACCATTATAATTATCAACCACTTGAAGTTTCCAAATTCCATCAGCAGGTAAATTGTTTAAATTACTTAATAGTTGTAGTGGTTTTATAATTCCTGAAATTGCGGGTGCTGGGTTTATTCCACACTCCAAATCTAATCCGGAGTCATCTAAAATGGCATCTATATCATCTTCTCCACCGCAAGGCTCCTCAAACAAAGTTATTCTCGGACTTCCAATAGAAGCTGGGCCATCAAGATAAATTGTCATGTCTTGAACCCAAGTATGTGTTAAATTTAAAGTAACATTTATATCTCCAATGACAAAACCACCCGAAACGGTTACTGGGACTGAAGCCAATGAATTTGCTACACTGCCAATAGAGGCGTCTGAAAAATCTGTTCCTATAAATTGATTTTGACAATTCAAAATACCGGTTTGAAAACTGGAAACACTATAATTTGTTGCAGTTCCACAACGATTACTTGGTTTAACTCTCCAATAATAAACGGTTTCACTTGCTAAGTTAGTTACGGTATAATTTGTGTTTGCAGTTGATTGAGATTCAATGATTGAATTAAAATTAAAATCTGTAGCAATTTCTAGCATATAATTTTCAGCATTAATATCTTCTTCCCATGTTAAATTTAAGGTGGTTGAAAGACCTGTTTGACCATTTATAGGGTAGGTCGTGGTAACAGAATTAAATTGATTGCTCAAAATCTTTAAATTTACATAACGGGTTTCCGTATCCAATCCATTACTTCCTACTACTCCAATGGAATATTCTCCCGGAATAACATTTGATAAATTTGAAACAGTCATCGTAAAAATACCATTCGTGTTTATGGGGTTTGAACTAAAATTGACATTAGCTCCGGCAGGTATATTTATTGCGGATAAATTTACATTCCCACTTGATGCTCCATTGAAATTAAATGAAAAGACGGCTTCCTCGTTGGCACATTTTACTTGATCATATCCAAGAGGAACTATTCCAAAAGAAGAATCAATCCCTGAAATAATCAATCCGAAAGGTTGATCATTATTGACTAACGTTCCTTTACTGGAAATAGTGATGGTATAATCTCCACCATTAACTGAATCTATTTTAATTGTTTCAACGGTATCTACAAAATTATCCCCGTTTCTTACTGCTAAAAGAGAAGCATTAGATTGTAACCGCCATGGAAAATAGGTATTGGAACCTTGTGTAATTCTAATATCTAAATCATTTACTAAAGCGGGAATTGTGCTGTTTAATACTCCGTTATTAACAATTCCGGGCACATCAGTCCAACAGATCGTCGCGGTTAAAGGAGCCCCAGCAATAGATTTTACAGTCATTGTGTAGGTATCATTTGTCGCTATTTTTTCTTCAGAAATCCAAGTACTTAATCCATTGTTTGTGATGGCAATGGCAGCCGCTTTTGCATTCAAAAGACCCCAGCCAAATTTTGCATCCGGCCCGGCATTTCCGGCATCATCTGCTGTATGACAAACTAATCCTTTTAAAGTTGAAGAACGAATGAATTTTTGATATAAATTGGAATAATGTTGTTGTAATAATAATAGGGTTCCCATAACATTCGGACTTGCCATTGATGTTCCCGATAAAGAGGTGTATTGATTATCACCCGAACTCGTGGTTGAATTTAAGGATGTTCCGTTTCCTGTTATATCCGGTTTTATTCTGAAATCATCTGATGGCCCTTGACTACTGGATGAGTTTATATTTACTAAAAGTAGATTTCCATTAGTATCAACAATAGCATCTTGTGCGTTAGCAATGACTAAATTGTTTTTTCCGTTTTTATTTCCTGTTAATTTATCATAGCCAGCTGTAGAGGGGTTTTGATTTGTGTTCCCACCATCATTTCCGGCAGAAACAACCATTAAATAATAAGGTGAAACGTATTGAATTTCATCCCATGCTCTTGTATCTGCAGAATAGGCTCCTATATACCATGGCCCAGGAGCACTTGAAATCGGAACACCATAGGAATGATTTGATAACAATAAACCATTTTGAATTTCAGCTAAAACCTCTGCTTCATCATTAGTCCAATCAAATGTTTTTACGGTTGCTAAATTAGCCATCCCTTTTGCATTTGCTTGAACGCCGGTTGCTGTTATTGTTCCTGTCACATGTGTACCATGGAAACTATTTGAGTTTAAAACAGTTACACCGTCTCCAATTTGAACTCTTCCCCCAAATTCTTGATGGGATATTCTAACAGGACCACCATCCCAAACTCCTCCAATCATGTTTTGACCATTTAAATTGAGGCCTAAACTTCCACCGGAATTTAAGTGGTTTGTTCGTGTTGATTTTGCAGCATTTATGTTGTTTATGGAAAAATATTTTGGACTTCCGTCAGGATGTAGACCAATTAACTCATCAAAACTTCCATCCGAATTATATTTAAAAATCTCCCACTGATTAGCTCGGGCAGCAAGGATAGCTTTTTCTTTTTCTATCTTGGCTTTTTTTGCAAACTGAACTTGTAGTGTTTTAATTTTAGCAATATCATATTGCTCTAATAATTCTTTTTTTTGTTCAACAGTTTGCCCTTTTAACAAAAAAGGAGTCGTAAAAACAATTATTATTAGAATAATAATTTTACCTGAGAAATATATATTTTTCATCAATTTATTTTTAAATCATTTCAAAGATATAAAATATTACTTCCTTTAAAAGAATTTATATTACTCTTAAGTCATCTCTAAACTTAATTATAGCTCACTTTTATTTAAAAAATATTTTTAAGATGAAAATGAAAAAAATAAATTAATTTTAAAACATGAATAATCAAAAGCTGTTATCGGTAGAAAACTTGACTATTTCTTTTAAAAGAGAGAATGAATTTATTCTGGTTGTTCATCAATTAACCTATGAATTATATGAAAATGAAATTTTAGGAATTGTCGGGGAATCAGGATCCGGAAAGTCTGTTTCTTCCTTGGCAATCATGGGTTTGTTGCCTTCTTCTATTTCAAAAATCGCCAATGGTTCAATCGTTTTTGAAGGCAAAGATATTTCCTTTTTGTCGGATCAGGAATTTCAAAAAATCAGAGGAAATGAAATTGCAATGATTTTTCAGGAACCCATGAGTTCACTGAATCCTTCGATGAAATGCGGCATGCAAGTAGCAGAAATTTTAGAAATACACACTTCACTTTCAAAAAAAGAAATTAAAAATCAAGTAATTTCTCTTTTTGAAAAAGTAAAATTACCAAATCCGGAAGAACTGTTTTTTAAATATCCTCACCAAATTTCCGGCGGACAAAAGCAACGGGTTATGATAGCTATGGCAATTGCTTGTAAGCCTAAAATTTTAATTGCAGATGAACCCACAACTGCTTTGGATGTTACCGTTCAAAAGGAAATCATACAATTGCTAAAAGAGTTACAGAGAGAAACGAAGATGAGTATACTTTTTATTTCACACGATTTATCTTTAGTTTCTGAAATCGCTAATCGGGTTTTAGTGATGTATAAAGGTCAAATTGTAGAACAGGGAATTGCCAAAGAAATTTTCGAAAATCCGCAACATAATTACACTAAAGCTCTTATTGCCTCGCGACCTTCATTGGATTTTCGCTTGAAAAGGCTTCCCACCATTCAAGATTTTTTGAAAGAATCATTCAAAAGTGAAATAGTATCTGCAGAGGAAAGAAATAAAAACCAATTGAAAATCTATTCAAAATCGCCACTTTTAGAAGTAAAAAATATTGGAAAAGACTATTTTTCTTCGGTAGGTTTATTTGGAAAGCAACATTCTTTTAAAGCCGTAAATGAGGTTAGTTTTAAAATTTATGAAGGCGAAACAGTTGGCTTAGTTGGGGAATCAGGGTGTGGAAAATCAACATTAGGAAATGCTATTTTGCAATTAGATAAAGCTACATCGGGTCAAATTTTATATAAAGGAAATGATATTACAAACTTAAATAAGGAAGATATTCGAAAATTACGAAAAGAAATTCAAATCATTTTTCAAGATCCATATTCTTCTTTAAATCCGAGAATTCCAATTGGAAAAGCCATTATGGAGCCTATGAAAGTACATGGTTTATTCGCTAACGATGCTGAACGAAAAGTAAAGACAATCGAAATTTTGGAACGAGTTGGTTTAGGAGAACCCTTTTTTAACCGTTATCCACATGAGTTTTCAGGAGGACAGCGGCAACGCATTGGAATAGCCAGAACAATTGCCTTACAACCCAAGCTTATTGTTTGTGACGAATCGGTTTCGGCGTTAGATATATCTGTTCAGGCTCAAGTGTTGAATTTATTGAACGAATTAAAAGAGAATTTTGGCTTCACTTATATTTTTATTTCACATGATTTAGCGGTTGTAAAATATATGAGTGACCAAGTTTTAGTGATGAATAAAGGAAAAATTGAAGAAATGGCTGATGCCGATGAATTGTATGCTCATCCAAAAAGTGAGTATACTAAAAAGTTGATTGAAGCGATACCGAAAGGATAAAAATTAAAAAAATATGTTATTTACTGCAACTTTTTCAGAGTTTTATGAAAAATTTAAAACCAGTCTTTCTGATGGGACTTTTGCCAAACTTACTTTTGCCAAAACCATTGGAAAAACGGAATTAAAAAATATTTTTATTCGTCCTATTTTAGAAGAAAATGAGTTGAAATTAGAACTAAAATTCCGATTTCAAAAAGAAGAGTTGTTTGAAATTCATACTATTAACGAAGCCTTTAATCGCTTGCTCCCTTTTATTAATAATCCGTTTTTATCAGTTATTTTATTTACAACAGAATTTGATTTGACGTATAAATTAAACAAAAAAAGAGTGGTGAATGTAACCGATCAACATCCAACTTTTGGCAATGCGAATGAGGTTTTATTGGCCTATTTAAACAAATAAAAAGCTATTAAAGGTTGAATTTTAATAGCTTTAATTTTTTTTTAAACAATATTTAATCTAAAATCATCTCAGGAATTTCACCTTCTACAATTAATTTCCCTTCTGTGGCTTTGACAATTTCTTCTACAGAAACACCAGGAGCTCTTTCTAGTAATTTAAAACCATTTGGGGTAACATCCATCACGGCTAATTCGGTGACAATTTTTTTAACACAACCCACTCCGGTTAATGGTAATGTACAGTTTTTAAGCACTTTAGATTCGCCGGCTTTGTTAACATGCATCATCGCGACGATGATATTTTCGGCAGAAGCAACTAAATCCATTGCTCCTCCCATTCCTTTCACCATTTTTCCGGGGATTTTCCAATTAGCAATGTCTCCCTTTTCAGAAACTTCCATGGCTCCTAATATAGTTAAATCTACTTTTTTACTTCGGATCATCCCAAAACTGAATGCTGAATCAAAAAAGGAAGCTCCGGGCAAAGTCGTGATTGTTTGTTTTCCCGCATTAATGATATCGGCATCTTCTTCTCCTTCAAAGGGAAATGGACCCATACCAAGCACGCCATTTTCACTTTGAAATTCAACAGAAATGTCTGTTCTGACAAAATTTGCTACTAATGTTGGAATGCCAATTCCTAAATTTACGTAGTAACCGTCTTTTACTTCTTTTGCAATTCGTTTTGCAATTTGATTTTTATCTAGTGCCATGATTTATGCTTTTTGTCTAACGGTTCTTTGTTCAATTCTTTTTTCAAACTTTTCCCCTTTAAAAATACGATTGACCATTATTCCCGGAATGTGGATTTGGTTAGGGTCTAGAGTTCCGGCGGGCACTAATTCCTCCACTTCTGCAATCGTAATTTTAGCTGCTCCGGCCATACAAGAATTGAAGTTTTTGGCTGTACCTTTGAATATTAAGTTTCCGGCTTCATCTCCTTTCCACGCTTTTACAATGGCAAAATCAGCTTTATAGGCTTCTTCCATCACATACATTTTTCCGTTAAATTCGCGGGTTTCTTTACCTTCAGCTACTTCAGTTCCGTATCCGGCAGGTGTAAAAAAAGCAGGAATTCCATGTTGAGCCGCTCTACATTTTTCAGCTAATGTTCCTTGTGGAGTGAGTTCTACATCAAGTTCACCGGAAAGCATTTGGCGTTCAAACTCTGCATTTTCTCCTACATAAGATGAAATCATTTTTTTAATCTGTTTTTTTTGGAGTAGTAATCCTAACCCAAAATCATCCACTCCGGCATTATTAGAAATGCAAGTTAAATCTGAAATGCCTAATTTAACTAATTCAGCAATGCTGTTTTCCGGAATACCACATAGGCCAAATCCACCCAACATGATGGTCATATTATCTGTAATGCCGTTCAGAGCTTCCTGCACGGAATTTACTTTTCGTGTAATCATACGTTTGTTTGTTTTTCGAGTTTTAAAGGTATAAAAAAAATGAGCTTTTCGCAAAGCCCATTTAGTATATTTAAAATTCAAATTGATTTAAAAATTAAATTCATCCACTTCTTGGTCAAAGTCTAAAGTGTCTTTAACGGGTTTCCAACAATCTACTTTTATGGAAATATTTTTAGGCCTATCAAAAGCTTCTTTAGAAACATTGAGCTTGTCATCTTTGTAGCATTTATCCATATAAAGTCCCCAAATCGGGAGAGCCATTGTCGCTCCTTGTCCCATGGAAGTGCTTCTAAATCGAGCAGAACGGTCTTCACAGCCTACCCAAACGCCGGTACATAAATTAGGAACTATTCCCATGAACCAACCATCTGAGTTGTTTTGAGTTGTACCGGTTTTTCCTGCAATGGGGTTGGTAAACTGATAATTATATTTTGTAAATCCGGCACCGCCCCAACGCAATCGGGTTCCGGTTCCGTCTTCGGTTACTCCTTCCATTAACTTAATTACGGCATAAGCAATATCTTGATTTAAAACATCATGTGTTTCAGGAATTGATTCAAAAATGACATTTCCATTTTTATCTTCAATGCGGGTAATAAGTTGAGGTTTGATATAAATTCCTTTGTTGGCAAAAGTACTAAAAGCAGCAACCATATCCTGAACGGTTATTTCTACAGCTCCAAGGCAAATGGCAGGTTGTTCGGGAATTTCGGTTGTAACACCAAGTTTATGAGTCAAATCAATTACTGCTCTTGGTCCGGTTCGGTCTATTAATTTAGCCGAAACGGTATTAATTGAGTTGGCTAACGCTTTTTTCAAAGTAATCATGCCTCGGTATTTTCCGTCTGAATTTCTGGGGGTCCAACTTTCAGTAACATTATGTCTGCCTCTTGGAATTGTAAAAGGAGAGTCAATAATAGAATCACATGGCGACATGTTTAATTGTTCAATAGCAGTAGCATAAACAAATGGTTTAAAGGTTGAACCAACTTGACGGGCACCTTGTCCGGCATGGTCATATTGAAAATGCTTATAATTTATTCCTCCAACCCAAACTTTAACATGACCGGTTTGAGGTTCCACGGAAATCATTCCTGTTTGTAAAAAATGTTTATAATACCGAATAGAATCCATTGGAGACATAATTGTATCCCGTTCACCTTTCCATGTGAAAATCCGCATATCGGTCTTTACAGAAAATGATTTTATTATTTCTTCATCGCTTTTTTCCTGAAGTTTCATAAGTCGCCATCGTTCAGAAACTTTCATGGCTCGCATTAAAAGTTTGTCTGTTTCATCCTTATTAAGTTTTAAAAACGGAGCGTTTTTATTTGTCTTTTGAGCAGCAAAGAATTCTTTTTGTAGGTTTTTCAAATGCTCATCCACCGCTTCTTCAGCGTGTTTTTGCATGCGGGAATCTATCGTCGTATATATTTTTAAACCGTCATTGTAAACATTATATTCCGTACCATCCGGTTTTTTATTTTCCTTACACCATTTTTTCATGTAATCCCGGAGGTATTCTCTAAAATAAGTTGCAATTCCATCGGTATGACTTTCCGGATTAAAATCTAAAACAACCGGTTTTTTCTCTAAAATAGCTTTCGCTTCGGGCTCTAAAAAGTTATTTCGAACCATTTGGGCTAATACTGTATTTCTTCGGTTTAACACTAATTGTTTTCTTTTTTCACGAACCGGATTAAACAAAGACGGATTTTTAAGCATTCCAATTAAAAGAGCACCTTCTTCAATAGATAAATCTCTCGGTTCTTTACCAAAATAGACTTTTGCAGCTGAACGTATTCCTACGGCAGTATTAACAAAATCTGCTCGGTTTAAATACAAAGCAATGATTTCATTTTTAGTATATTGGCGTTCTAATTTGGTTGCAATAATCCATTCTTTTACTTTTTGCACCATTCTGAAAAGAATGAATCGGGAACCTTCTCCGTGAAACAAAAGTTTGGCTAATTGTTGTGAAATAGTACTTGCTCCACCATCGGCTCCTAATTTTACTGCTGCACCAAAAGTTCTACGGGCATCAATTCCGGAATGTTCATAAAAACGTTCGTCTTCCGTTGAAATTAAGGCATCAACTAAATGTTTTGGTAAGTCTTCAAATTTTACAGGCGATCGATTTTCGCGATAAAATTTACCTAAAATTACCCCGTCTGAAGCGATAATTTCTGTAGCTAGGTTTGAATCAGGATTTTCTAATTCATCGAAACTTGGCATCGAACCAAACAAACCAAAATTGGCAAAAACAAAAAACAAAAACACACCACCTAATCCTAAAAAAAAGATTTTCCAGAATTTTTTTTGATAATAAGCAATGTCTTTTACGCCGGTATATTTTTTTTGAGCCATAGTATTCTTTATTCTTGTTTTTCTATTCTAAATCCAACTTCGGTTATGCCGTCTAATTTTTCAATACCTTCAATTTTTCCGGATTGTCTGACCGCTTGTTGAATGGTAACTTTATATTGACCTGAATTTTTAAACACAAAATTTTCTTTATAAAACAATTTATTTTCTTTGGTATCTGATAAACCTTCCCCTAAAAGTGTTCCATCCGGTTTGGCCATTTTATATTCAAGGGTGTCAACCAACGTTTTTTTAGAAGGATGTTCCATTTCAACAATCAAAAATAAATTATTAAAAGGATAATTTTTATTGTTTCGTATATTGATAAAAAGATTTTGCTTCGTTAAGGTATCTTTTTGCTCAAAGGTAAAAGAAACAATACTGTCTTTGTGCCAATTTTGACCCACCGTTTTGTATTCATCAAAAACCCGTTTCTTATCACAAGAAACCAGAAACAAAAGTAGGACAACTAGAAAAAAACTATTTTTTAGAGTCATTTCTAATGATATTATTAGGTCTTCTTTTCTTATTATTGTTGTTATTATTGTTTTTCTTTTTCTTGGGCTGATCAAAACGTGTTAAACTCTCTTGGCCCATGGCATTATTGAAATCTTGTTTTGGTTCCTGAACAATTTCAAGAGCAAAGTCTTCTAAGGAAGCTACTCTTCTTTTTTGTTTGTTTTCGGCTACTATTTCTTTAATTTGCTCTACATGTAACACGTGCCAATTAGCAATATTATCGGCATAAGCATACCACATCAACCCTTTAAAAATATCTTGTTTTTGGCAATAGGCAACTCCTTTTTCCGTTTCCAGTTTTGTTTCAAAATCAGGAAAATCTTTCAAAGCATCCATATACGTATCTAACTCATAATTTAAACAACATTTGAGTTTTCCACATTGTCCGGCTAATTTTTGAGGATTTAGCGAAAGTTGTTGATAACGTGCGGCAGAAGTATTTACACTTCTAAAATCAGTTAACCAAGTGGAACAACACAATTCTCTACCACAAGAACCAATTCCCCCTAAACGAGCTGCTTCCTGTCGGAAACCCACTTGTTTCATTTCAATTCTAGCCTTAAATGTTTGAGCATATTCTTTGATTAATTGACGAAAATCGACACGATCTTCTGCCGTATAATAAAAGGTTGCTTTTGAACCATCACCTTGGTATTCAATATCAGAAATTTTCATTTGCAATTGAAGATGAATGGCAATTTCACGTGCTTTCACTTTCATCGACTCTTCTTTTGCCTGCATATCTTTCCAGATATCAATATCTTTTTGTGATGCTTTTCGGTACACTTTGGTAATGTCCGGACTGGTGTGATTCACCCCTTTTTTCTTCATTTGAATTTTTACCAACTCGCCGGTTAAGGTTATGATGCCAACATCATGCCCCGGAGAAGCTTCGGTAGCTACTATGTCACCAATACTTAAGGTAAGTTTTTCAGTATTGCGATAAAATTCTTTTCGTCCGTTTTTAAAACGAATTTCGACACAATCAAACGGCTCTTGTCCGTTAGGCAAACTCATGTTAGAAAGCCAATCGAAAACCGTTAATTTATTGCAGCTATCGGTGCCGCAAGTCCCTTTATTTTGACATCCTTTGGGAGCTCCTCCATCTTTACTCCCGGTAGAACAGTTTGTACAAGCCATAATTGATTATATATTGGTCATTCCGATTCTATCGGAACTACTGACATTAAACGTTAAGTGTGTAAAGATAGTATTTTTTTGATAGAAGTTTAAGCTTCCAATTTCAAAATCAAAACAATCAAAATTATACCAATTTACGTCTCTTTCACCGAAATAATATGAACCGGACAAGCCTTTTCGGCAGCTTCACAGGCTTCTACTATCAAGTGATTAGGCGATTTTACGGTGTGAAAACCTTTGTTATTGACTGACTTTAATAACACCGATTTGCCATCTTTTTTAGACATTTGAAATTGGGCAGGTGCCATTTCAACACAATAATTGCAACCAATACATTTGTCGCGTTGAAGGGTAATAATAACCATATTATTGCTCCACAATTTTATACAATTTATCTGAATTTCGAACTCTAAACGGAAGTTTTAAGGTGCAACTGTCGCCTTTGGAAGCTTTTTCCAGCTTTAAATCGTTTACCATCATGTCTTCAATTATCAATTCTTGAACACCGGTTGTGGGTCCGGTTATCATGATTTTATCGCCAATTTTGATGTCATAGGCTTCAATTTTAAACTCTGCAATAGTTGATTTTGGAAAAAAGTGAACACCTTTGCCTACATATACTTTCTTTTGCGTCGCATTTGAACCCGGATTAGCACTCCATTCGCCTAATTTTTGTCCCAAATAATAACCGGACCAAAATCCTCGGTTGTAAACTGTACTTAAATCTTCCATCCATTGGTCGATTTTTTCTTTCGTGAATGTTCCGTCGTAGTAAGAATCAATCGCGTCACGATAGGTTTTGGTAACCATCGCCACATATTCCGGTGCACGACCTCGACCTTCTAATTTCAAAACTTTGATCCCAGAATCGATAACTTGGTCTAAAAAATCTAAGGTGCACAAATCTTTGGGCGACATCATGTATTCGTTATCAATTTCAATTTCAAAACCGGATTCTTGATCGATAACGGTATATTTTTTTCTGCAATTTTGCTTACAAGCTCCGCGGTTAGCGGAGGAATTATGCGAATGTAAACTCAAATAACATTTCCCGGAAACGGCCATACACAAGGCTCCATGACCAAAAATTTCGATTTCAACTAAATTGCCACTTGGTCCTTTGATTTGTTCTTTTTCAATTTGCTCCGTGATTTTTTTTACTTGACGCAAACTTAATTCACGAGATAAAACAATGGTATCTGCAAAAAGGCTGTAAAATTTCACTGTTTCCACATTTGTCACATTCAATTGTGTTGAAATGTGAACTTCCATTCCGATAGTTCTTGCTGAGGCAATCACTGCCTGATCTGAGGCAATTACCGCTGTGATTCCTGCTTCTTTTGCTTTGTTCAAAAGGGTTTTTACCACTGAAATATCGTGGTCATAAATAATTGTATTTAAAGTAAGATAGGTTCGAACATTTTTGGCGTTGCAACGTTTGGCAATTTCTTTCAAATCCTCCATCGTGAAATTGATGGTTGCCCGAGCTCGCATATTTAATTGTTCGACTCCAAAGTAAATCGAATCGGCACCATTATCCAAAGCGGCTTGCAAGGATTCAAAGTTTCCTGCGGGAGCCATGAGCTCAATTTTTCCTGATAAAGTCATGATTATGAAAGGATTTTATATAATTTATCAGACAATCGAATGCGAAAAGGAACAGTAAAAGTCAACTTATCTCCTGGTTTTGCCAATGAATTTTCGGTTCCGTTGACAAACATTTTTTCTAACACAAATTCTTCATTTCCGGTAGTTGGTCCCGAAATTAAAATTCTGTCACCAATAGTTAATTCATGGTTTTCCATCAAAAACAGTCCCACTTGGGCTTTGGTGTAGTAATGTTGAGCTTTCGCAACCAATACTTTTTTTCTTTTAATGCGTTCGCGAAGGGGTTTTTGCTTAGCCAATTCGTTAAAGCCGGGTTCAGCAATTGCCAAAGAAACATCGGACAATTCACCGGTATGTTTGAATTTTAAAGCATCCGATTTTCCTTTTTTGAAAATCATGTTTCCTTTTTGAATGCCTCTTCTTAAATTTACTTGTTCGGCTAACGGTAAATGAATAATTTCCTGACATTCGGCTGAACAACAATTATCCATTTTTTCTTTGCATTCGTCGCATTGAATAAAAAGTAAATGACAACCATCGTTTACACAATTGGTATGATTGTCGCAGGGTTTCCCACATTGATGGCATTGTGAAACAATATCGTTAGTGATTCGTTCGCCCAAGCGATGATCGAACACAAAATTTTTACCGATGAATTTACTTGGCAAACCTTCTTGCTCAATCTGACGGGCATATTCGATAATTCCGCCTTCTAATTGATACACGTTTTTGAACCCTTTGTGTTTAAAAAACGCACTTGCTTTTTCGCATCGAATTCCTCCGGTGCAATACATCAATAAATTTTTATCTTCTTTGAAGTCTTTAAGTTGTTCTTCGATAATTGGCAACGATTCTCTAAAAGTGTCCACATCAGGTGTAATTGCCCCTTTAAAATGACCAATTTCACTTTCGTAATGATTTCTAAAATCAACTACTATTGTGTTCGGATCTTCAAGCAATTGATTAAATTCTTTTGCTTTTAGGTGAATCCCTTTGTTGGTGACATCAAAAGTGGAGTCATCCAAGCCATCCGCAACAATTTTATGTCTAACTTTAATAGTCAGTTTTAAAAAGGAATGATCGTCGTGTTCTCTGGCGATATTCAAACGAATACCTTTCATAAAATCATACGCTTCAATCGTATCTTTAAATTGATAAAAATAATCTGCGGGTAATGAAAGTTGGGCATTGATTCCTTCGTTCGCCACGTAAATTCTTCCCAAGACATCCAACGGATTCCAAGCTAAAAACAAATCGTCTCTAAATTTTTTAGGGTCTTCAATTTTGGCGTAGGCATAGAAAGACAACGTCAATCGTTGTTTGCCGGCTTGATCAATAAGTTCGGCTCTTTCCTCTGCTCGCATTGTGTTATACAGTTGCATGCTATAAACAGTTTGAGTGAGTAAAATAGGTTTGAATTCTAAATGGAAGAATTCGTTGGCAAAGGTACTAAATTGGTTGTATATATAAAATCATTCTTTGGCGACTATTTTTTTGAAGTAGCATCAGAAATTAAATAGCCGATGAGCACCGTTGGAAATAATACGCCGATAATTGCTTCAAGAATACTGATTGATTGTGAAATGGGATTCACCGGAGTAATATCACCAAAACCAACAGTACATAAGTTTACATAACTGTAGTAAATAAAATCGTAAAAAACCATTTCTGAACTTGAAAAAGAATCATTAAAAGAGAAAGAGAGAGGAGATAAATTATAAATCAAGTAAAAAACAAATGCAAATAATAAACCAATTAAAAGATAGGAGGCTATACCCCCTTGAATTCTATGGATACTATCGGAATTCGTTTCAAATACTTTTATAATGAAAACATAAAGTAAAAGACTGATAATTAATATCCAACAAACAATCGCAACAATTATTAAGTTAGAAATTTCGAGGTTCACATTTAAAATCTCTAGGGTTGAAATGACAATTGCTAAAAAAATAGCTAGATAACGAACCGTAGTTTTTGTTTTGATCGAATAAACGCCAAGCACAAGATTTGCGGCTAAAAACAAGGACACCAAGCCTTGAATAAAAGGCCTATTGTGTGAATAGGGCAGAATTAGAAACAAAATAATTACCAGAAAAGTCAAAAAGACCGGAAATATTTTTGATTCATTCCATGTGCTTATATACGATTTCATACTTTGTATTTATTAGATAAGTAAACAGCACTGATGCCGTGAAAAAAAATACTCAATAAAACGGTTAAAATAATGGTGCTAATCATTTTTTCATAGCCTTTAAAGTTCACTTGTAAAACAAACATGGCTAAATATAAAATGGAGGCAATCCCTCTAGGACCAAACCAACTGATAAATAGTTTGTCAAACCAAGTTAAACCTGTTCCGGTTAGAACAAAAATCACCGGAAGCATTCGAATAATTGTTAAACTTAAAAGTGCATAAATGATTACATTCCAATCAAGAAAATCGTATATTTTATGGACAATAAAAAACCCAAAAACAAAAAAGATAAACATGTTTAAACCGTTAGTAATGGTTTCATTGAATTCACTGATAATTTTTACATCCGAATCTGATTTTATATTTCTAAAAGCTAAACCTGCAACATATGCGGCAATAAATCCATTTCCGTGAACTTCTTCGGCAAAGAAATAAGCGGCTAAAGCCAAAAGCATTCCGGAAATAGTCAGGAATATATGTTCAATACTTTTGTTAACAATGCTTTTATTGATTATTTTACTTCCAAAATGACCTATTAATAGGCCGATACCCGTTGCGAAAACAAATTGTTTCATTAAAAAAATTAAAAAATCTTTTGTTTCAATACTGGTAGCATTAACATCGGTTTCCTTGTTAATAATAAAAAAACAGAGTAGTACAAAAGGTAAAACAAAGCCATCGTTTAAACCACTTTCCACATTGATGGATTGTCTGATTTTTTCTGGAATCCATTTAAATGTTACAACTGCTTGGCCTAAAACGGCATCAGTTGGAGCTAAAATAAGAGCTAATAACAAAACCACAACGATATCAACTTCAGGAAAAATCAGTTTGGCTAAACCAAAACCAAAAATAATTGTGATTGGCAGACCTATAAAAAGCAATCGAAAGGGAATACTCTTGAAACTTTTTAACCCCTTCAAATTAATAGACGATGCATCTGTAAAAAGCGTAATTACCAAAGTCAATTCTAAAAAAATTCGAATCAATTTAGTATTGAAACCATCTTTGGCAAATTCAAAGGAAAAAGTTGATAATATAATTCCAACAAAACAGAAGAATAACGGTGGAGAAATTGGACTTGAAACAAGTTTTTTTGAAAAAATACCGTATATAAAAAGTAAAACGGCTACTATAATAATTACAGGAAATTCAGTCATCTTATTTTTTTTAGTAAACACAAATTTAACAATCTTTTAATAAAAAACAGAGTTCAAAAAGAGAATGTTTTGTACAATACATAATAATCAAGGAGATTGCGTATTTTGTAAAAAAGAATTAAATATAATTATATTTTTTTTAACAAAATAATTACATTTGTCTATAAATCAAATACTATGAAAGTTTCAATCATAACAAAATTGTTATTTGTTCAGGCTTTATTAATTACTGTTTTAGTTTCTTGTAAGCAGGAAACTCCTCCTGATGCCATTCCTTTAGAAATAGCTGTTATCGAAGTTTTACAGCAAGATGTAAGATTAGAATCAGAATATACCGGACAAACATTTGGTCAATCAGATATTCAAATTAATCCTCGTGTTGACGGAGTTATTGAAAGTCTTAACTTTAAAGAAGGAAGCGTTGTTACTAAGGGAGAATTATTGTACACCATCGATCCATTGCCTTTTCAAGCAAAAGTGATACAAGCTCAAGGTAATTTAGCGGAGTCACAAGCACGTTTAGCTAAAGCAAAATCTGATTTAGACATGGTAGAACCTTTGGCTAAAATGAATGCATTAAGCCAAAGAGAGTTAGTAGCTGCCAAAGAGGCTTATAATGCTGCTTTAGCAAAAATGAGTGCTTCTGCAGCTTCTTTAGATAATGCAAGAATTGAGTTGGGTTATTGCAGAATTACAGCACCCGTTAGTGGTTTGATTGGGATATCAAAAGTACGGGTAGGCGATTATGTTCGTCCAGGTGCCACTTCTGTTTTAAATACAATTTCAGATTTAGGTGATGTGCGTGTACGCTTTACTATTAGTGAACAGGAATTTCTTCGAATTTTTAGAGAGTATAACAAAGAAAATTCAACATTAAAAGGTATAGGAGAATCGATAACACTTAAATTATCCGATGGTTCAATGTATCCACAATTAGGTAAAATGAGTTTTGCAGACCGTCAAATTGATCCATCAACAGGTGCCATAACTTTTGAAACTGCTTTTCCAAATCCGGATAAATTACTTCGCCCAGGACAATATGTAAAAGTAGGCGTGGTGACCGATGTGCGAAAAAATGCGATTGTAATTCCACAACGTGCCGTCATTGAAATGCAAGGAATTTATCAAGTATATGTTTTAGGAGCCAACAATACCGTCGAAATGAAAATCATTACTCCAGGCCAATCTTTTAAAGATGCCTATGTCATTGAAGACGGGTTAAAAGCAGGAGATAAAATTGCAATGGGAGGTACTTCCTTATTGCGAAACGGAAGCGTAATTGTACCTAAAGCTTCAAATTGGCAACCAGGTCAAGCTGATAAGAAAGCAGCTCAAACTAAATAATTTAAAGTATCATGGGAGAATTTTTCGTCCGAAGACCAATTGTTGCAATGGTTATCAGTATCATCATCGTGATACTCGGATTATTGGCATTACAAAAGACACCTATTTCTCAATATCCGGACATCAATCCACCGGTTGTAAAAATCACCACGAGTTTTACAGGGGCAAATGCGTTGAATGTGGAGCAGGCAGTTGCAACTCCTATTGAACAAAAAGTGAATGGAGTTGAGAATATGTTATACATGAAATCAATTAATACTTCCGATGGTGCTTGTACTATTGAGGTGACTTTTGATGTTGGAACCAACTTAGATAATGCCAATATGTTAACTCAAAATCGGCAGAATCAATCGTCTCCATTTATGCCTTCAAGCGTAAAGCAACAAGGGGTTGTGGTTAAGAAATCATTGTCTTTTCCGATGATGTTGATAACAATTACCTCCGATAATCCGAAATATGATGCTAAGTTTTTGAATAATTATGCCAGTATCAATGTTCTGGACCAATTATCACGTATTAAAGGAGTCGGTGAAGTTGCACTTTTTGGAGGTAGTGATTATGCGATGCGTGTTTGGTTGAAACCTGATATTATGTCCAAACTAGGCGTAACGGTTGAGGATGTGAAGAACGCCTTGAATGCCCAAAACATGATTAGTCCCGGTGGAAAATTTGGAGCTGAACCGGCACCGATGGGCACCGATTTTACTTATGGAGTTACACTACAAGATCGTTTAGTTAATGAAAAACAATTTGCTAGCATTGTTGTTCGAAGTAAGGAAGACGGAGCTCAAGTATTACTTAGCGACATCTCTCGTGTAGAGTTAGGTACTGAAAATTATAGCTCATCGGCTCGTAGAAACAATGCTCCAAGTGCAGTTCTTGCTTTATATCAAATGCCGGGGAGTAACGCACTTGAAGTATCAGAATCAGTAAAAAAAGCAATGAAGGAAGTTTCTGAAAGATTCCCTAAGGGAATCCAATACCAGGAATCATTAGATACTACACTAGCTATTACTGCTGGTGTTGAAGATATTGTGCATACACTTTTTGAAGCTATCTTCCTTGTAATTCTTGTAGTGTTCATTTTTTTACAAAACTGGCGGGCTACACTTATTCCTTTGATTACTGTTCCCGTTTCTTTGATTGGTACAATCGCCGTTTTCCCCTTATTGGGATTTTCTATCAATACACTTTCATTATTAGGTTTAGTTTTAGCCATTGGTATTGTTGTAGATGATGCCATTGTTGTTGTGGAAGCCGTCATTCATCACATAGAAAAAGGTAAATCCCCGCGAGAGGCGACTATTCAGGCGATGAAAGAGGTTTCCGGACCTGTAATTGCGATTGCTTTAATTTTGTGTGCGGTTTTCATTCCTGTAGCTATGACACCGGGTATTACCGGTCGTTTCTATCAACAATTTGCTATTACGATCGCGGTTTCGGTTGCCTTTTCGGCTTTTAGTGCATTGTCCTTAAGTCCAGCACTCTGTGCCATGCTCTTAAAACCAACAAAACCGGTCAGTGAACAAAAGGGATTGTTGGCAAAATTTTTCACAGGATTTAATGCAATTTTCGAAAAAGTAACGGGAGGTTATTTAAATGGTGTCAATTACTTTGCTAAAAAATCCTTCCGAATTGTACTTTTACTTGGGGTTGTAATGGTAGGAGTTGCTTTGTTGGGTAAAAAAATTCCATTAGGGTTTATTCCTGAAGAAGATCAGGGTTATGTGTTAGTTAATATTGTGCTACCTCCTGCTTCATCTCTGCAGCGTACTGATGAGGTTTCGAAAAAAATAGACAGCTTCCTTGGCGAAGAAGAATCAATATTATCTTTTACAACGATTAATGGGTATAGTGCTTTGACTAGTTCTTTTCAACCAAACAATGCTTTCATTTTTATTTCTTTAAAACCGTGGGAAGAAAGAACTGAAACGGCAAAACAGTTGGTTGACCGATTGAATGCCAAACTAGCCACGCAAATCACCAATGCAACCGCATTTGCTTTCGGCCCTCCGGCAATTCAAGGGTTAGGTGCTTCAGCAGGTTTCAGTTTGATGCTGCAGGATCGAGGAGGAAATTCGCCCCAATATTTGGCACAGCAAACGCAAGCTTTCATAGCTGCAGCTCAGAAACGTCCGGAAATACAACGAATTTATACCACTTTTAATGCAGGTACTCCCCAAATTAAATTAGAGATTGATAACGACAAAGCGATGAAATTAGGCGTTCCAGTTTCTAAGGTAACAGAAGCCTTGGGAGCACTCTTGGGAGGAACCTATGTGAATGATTTTAACCGTTTTGGTCGTCAATATAAAGTTTATTTACAAGGCGAAGCGGTGGATCGTGTGAAACCGGAAAATTTAAATCTGATTTATGTAAAAAATAGTAATGGAGATATGTTGCCAATTTCTACTTTGGTTAATGCTACAAAAGTAACCGGGCCTGATTTTACCAACCGATTAAATCTATTCAGAGCTGCGGAAATTGGCGGTAGTCCAAATGAGGGTTATAGCAGTGATCAAGCGTTAAAAGCTTTAGAGGAAGTTGCCAGTCAAACCTTACCGGCCGATATGAGTTTTGACTACATCAATCTTTCGTATCAGGAAAAAAATTCTCCCGGAGGAGGAACGGTATTCTTAATGGCATTGATATTCGTGTTTTTAATTCTAGCTGCTCAATACGAAAGTTGGAAACTCCCATTTAGCGTGCTACTTGGAGCACCATTCGCAGTATTTGGAGCATTTTTAGGATTGTTTTTAGCAGGATTTGGTAGTGATGCCTACGTAAATAATGTTTTTGCTCAGATTGGGTTGGTTTTACTTATTGGTTTAGTAGCCAAAAATGCGATTTTGATTGTTGAGTTTGCCAAAGAAGAGTACGAAAAAGGGGTGCCTTTGGTTCAAGCTTCTATGGTAGCTGCAAAGCTTCGTTTCCGACCTATTTTGATGACAGCATTTGCATTTATTTTAGGTGTTGTTCCCTTGTTAACAGCAACAGGTGCCGGTTCGCAAGCACGTATTGTTATGGGAATGGTAGTGTTCAGTGGTATGTTAATTGCAACGATTTTAGGAGTTTTAGTAGTTCCGGGATTATTTATTATGATTGAAAAATTGGGAAGCAAGAAAAATGAACTATCGGAAGGTGAAAATAGTACAGAATCTAATACTTCAAGCCATGAATAAGCATTATAAAATAGTAGTTATTCTTTTGATTGCTGTTTTACTTCCTATAGGATGTAAAGTGGGACCCAAATACAGTCGACCTGTAGTGGAAAAAAATCCACAGAGCTATGCAAATCAAGCAGCTGATGCGAATGTAAATGATTCAGTGGCAAATGTTAAATGGTTTGACATTTTTGATGACCCGGTTTTAAAAGACTTGATTCAAAAGGGACTGGATAATAATTATGATTTACGAATAGCCTTAGCAAGAATTGAGCAATCAAAAGCGGTTTTAGGAATTACAAAAGCCGATTTATACCCTTCTATTGGTTATAATGGCGTAATCAACAGTAAACAAACAGCTGCTTATCCAACCAGTTTGGTGGCAAACATGTCTTGGGAACTTGATTTCTGGGGGAAAGTTCGTCATGAAACAGGTGCATTGAGAAGTGAATTATTAGCATCTGATGAAGCTAGAAAAGCAGTTGTTTCCGGTTTGGTTGCTGAAATTGCTTCGACTTATTTTCAATTGAGAGATTACGATAATCGATTAATTATCACTCAAAAAACGATTGAATCCAGAAAAAAATCAGATGAAATTATCGGTCAACGTTTTAAAAAGGGCTATGTTTCTCAGTTGGATAAAGTGCAAGTAGAACAACAAGTTGCTATAGCTGAGCGTACCTTTCAACAAGTTAAAAGAGTTATTACTATTTTAGAAAATTCGTTAAATATCTTAACCGGACAAATGCCGGGACCTATCCCACGTGGAAAATGGAATTATGAACAAACCGTCGCTAAGCAAATTCCGGTTGCTTTACCCTCTACATTGTTGGAAAATAGACCCGACGTAAAACGTTCGGAATTAGAATACATTGCTGCCAATGAACGAATTGGTGTAGCTCAAGCTATGCGTTTTCCTTCCTTCAATATTGCTGCTTTTGCAGGATTTGCAAGTCCGGATATTTCTAAAGTTTTTGATAGCGGTTCCTACATTCAAAATGTTGGTGGTGGCGTATTTGGACCGTTGTTTAATTTTGGAAAAAACAAACAACGCGTAGTTTTGAACCAACAAATTGCGGAAGAATCTAAATTAAACTACCAGAAATCGATAATAAATGCGGTTGCTGAGGTTGAAACTGCTTTGGTTACAGTTGATACGTACAATGAAGAATGGAATGCAGCCTTCAGACAAACAGAAGCAGCCCGAACATATTTAAAATTATCGCAAGCACGATATGATAATGGATATGTTTCGTATTTAGAAGTTTTGGATGCCGAGCGTTCTTTATTTGATTCAGAATTAAATTTATCATTGTTATCACAAGAAAAATTATCGGCTGTTATGCAGTTATACAAAGCTTTAGGTGGCGGATGGTAATTTGAAAAAGTTATATAAAATTATAAAAAAACCACCTGAAAAGGTGGTTTTCTATTTAACAAAATTTGTTGTAAGTATCTTTTAAATTCGCGGCAATCATTTCTGTCTGAATACTTTCAATGTGTTAACGTTCGGGCAGGTGAACCATTTCACATCTTTAAATAAAGCCAAACTTGCAGATAAAGGAGGTAAATAAATCGGGGTGATTTTTATAAATATATCTTATTCAATTAAAGAAAAAACAGTTCTATTAAAATCGGATTTGTCATTAAATTCAAAAAAGAAAAATTGATATAAATAGATTGTGTTAAATTCAGAATAAATAGTAGGGTAATTATTTATTTGATTGTTATATACTAAAAATTGAATATATTTGTTTTAACTAACTAATTTAAGATTATGAATAGACGTAATTTTTTAAAAAATTCTGGTAAAGTAATTCTTGTAAGCTCTGCTTTAGTAATTACCGGAAATTTTGTTGCATCATGTTCATCTGATAGTGATGATTCATATGATGACGGCTATTATGACGATGGCTACTATGATGATGGTTACTATGATGATGGGTATTATGATGACGGCTACTATGGCGATTAATCTTCTAGAATAATTCATTGAAGAAAATTCTTTTTCTACACGATACCAACACTTCATTAAAGCGAGGTGCTGAACTAACTATAATCCAACTGGTTGCTCTTGGCAATCAATTGGGTTATACTGTTTCAGTTGATTTATTGACAAATTTTGACAGTACAAAAAGTAAAATTCAAGAATCAGATTTAATAGTTTTAAACAGCACTTCACGTTGTCGATTTGAAAAAAAACTACTTCATTATTTGATTGATGAAAAGATAAAATACATCAAAATTGAATTTGATTATAATTTTTGCGTTAGGAGAAACATTTTATGTACAGTTGACAGAGGTATTAGAAATTGTTGTGATAATGAAAAATACCATTTGTACCACCATGTCTTTGCCAATGCTAAACTGAATGCGTTTCAATCACCCAAACATTATCAAGATCATTTTGAATTTTATGGTGAATCGGTAGCCAATAAAATTATTATGCCGCCAACGGTTGAAGTTGATAAACTACAAATTTCAGAGAATAAAAATGAAACTGTTATTCCTTTTTTTGGTGATTTAAGTTACTTAAAAGGAGGAGAATCGTTGTTGGATTATGCTTTAGAAAATCCACAATTTACTTTTCAGGTTTATGGAAAAAATGAATTGAGAAGAGATTTACCACCTAATGTTTTTTTGAATGCCTATATTTCAAATGATGAAGTGCTGAAAATTCTGGGTCAATCAAAATATTTTTTCTGCAAACCGGTTTGGCCTGAACCCTCAGGAAGATTAGCCGCTGAAGCCTTTTTGTCAGATTGTGAAATGATTACAAACGATAGAATTGGAACTTGGTCGTTTGATTTTTATCCGAATAATAAAGACAAGGCGAAACAAGAAATGAAAGAAACACCACAAGTTTTTTGGGATAATATAAACCAAATTTTATACCAAAATCAACCGAAGGAAGTTTCAGATTTGGGGCATGTTTTGGTCTATAAAAGTTATGGAGGTTTGGGTGATATTTTCTTCTGTTTACCAAGTTTGTTAAACTTAAAAGAAGTTTCAAAATCAGTTAGTTTTGCAGTACATCCTAGATTGGTTTCGTTTTTTACAAATTATTTTAAAGAAATTACCATAGTTGATGAAGAAAAAGTAAAGGAATGTGAATCTGATTTTGATAAAATTATAGAATTAGGTAATTATCCGGCTTTTAGAGGTTATGATTTACCGTATGCTTTGAAATATTCAACGCATAAAAAAGTAAAGCAACATGCTATTCAGCATCATATCGACGGATTAGCAAAATTTCATAAAAATTGTTCCAATCAATATAAAGAATACCCCTATTTTAATAGAAATACCAATTTTGAAAATCCATATTATACTGTTCATCCCGGTGCTGGCTTTTTATTAAAAATTTGGCCTACCGAAAATTATGCAAAACTGATTGAAGAATTATATCGATTATTTCCACGACTAAAATGTAAAATCATTTTGGGAAAAGAAGATCCAAATCCGGCCGATTTTTTTACAAAAGTAATGCCTCATATTGAATATGTCACTGGCGGTTTAGAGGATATTGGAAAAGCAATGGAATCCGCTTTTTTTCATATTGGAAATGATGCCGGAATTACTCACGTAGCCGGAGCGTTTAATGTGCCAACGGTTGGAATTTACGGTCCAACCGGACCTGGTTCATGGGGAAGTTTTGCTCAGTTTAACGAAATCATTTGGGGTAAAAAAGGCAATTGTGATTTGCGATGCAATTATGATGTTATTCTAAATTGTCCGGATCGAGTTTGTTTGTCCTCAACAACAGTTCCTCGCGTTTTGAATTCATTGTATAAACTTCTGCAAAAAGCATATGAAGATATCGCTTTTGATTTTATAGTGAATCCACTATTAGAAGTTGATTTTTCAGAAACAGATTGTCTGTTGAAAATAGTTGAAACAGAATTGTTAATTGAATACAGAGATTTATCGATGAAAAATTCTGTTGAAGAAATTTTAAAAGGAAATTTCAAAGAAAATTATTCAGAGGAAGAAGAAGAGTTGATACATGTTTTTATAGAACAACAAGTAATTTTTTGTATTCCTGAGTTCAAATAAAAAATCCTTTCTGATTTGTTTTCGGAAAGGATTTTTTAGCTTAACAAAACTCGTTATATGCATCTTTTAAATTCTCGGCAATCATTTCTGCCGGACGACCTTCAATGTGGTGGCGTTCCAACATGTGAACCAATTCACCGTCTTTAAACAAAGCCATACTTGGCGATGAAGGGGGAAAAGGAAACATATGTTGTCTGGCGGCATCAACGGCATCTTTGTCAACACCGGCAAAAACAGTCACTAACTGATCCGGTTTTTTTGCACCATCTAAACTCATTTTAGCTCCCGGTCTTGCATTTCTTGCAGCACATCCGCAAACAGAATTGACTACAACTAATGTAGTTCCTTTTTGTGAAATTGCAGTTTCTACGGCCTCTGCACTATATAATTCTTGAAAACCAACGTCTGATAATTCGGCTCTCATGGGTTTTATCATTTCTTCTGGATACATATTCTTTTATTTTTAAAAGTTTCAGATTGCAAAGTTACTAAGAATTCAATTGTTTAGAATGATTATAATCATAAAGATTTGTTATGGTTCGATTGGTAATTAAAACACAAAATCCAGATAGTTTTCGGGGGTTATAATTTGAATTTCTGCTTCCGGATAATTTGATGTAAAGGTTTTGGTGATTTTTGTGTTCTTTTTTGAATTCCATTTAAATTCAAAAGCAAAAAGTTTGCCGTCTTTTTCCTCTAAATAGTCAATTTCTTGTTGTGCTTTTGTTCTCCAAAAAAAAGTATTACAAAAGTTTTTATGATAGTTATTTCGCTTCATTCTCTCAGAAACAAGATAGTTTTCCCACAATATTCCCGTGTCTTGTCGAATAACGATAGGAGAAAAGTTATTAATTACCGCATTCCGAATACCATTGTCGTAAAAATATATTTTTCTAGAAAATTTTAATTCATTTCTTAAGTTTCTACTGAAGCTATTTAATCTAAAAACAACAAAAGATTGTTCTAACAAATCTATATATCTTTCAATTGTTTTGCTGTCAAGGCCAACTAATGTAGCTATTTCGTTATAAGACACCTGAGAGCCTACCTGAAAGGATAATGCTTGAAGTAGTTTGATTAATTTTTCCGGTTTTTTTATACCATCAAGCATTAAAATGTCTTTAAACAAATAACTATCAGCTAAGTTTTTTAAAAGTTCAATTTCTTCACCGGAATTATTTATTATATCTGGATAATATCCATAAACCATTCGGTGTTGTAAAAGACGAGTTTCGTGTAATTTGCCAAAATGATTTATTAACTCTTTTGTTGAAAAAGGAAAAAGTTTAAACTCAAGTTTCCTTCCTGTTAGTGGTTCATTAGTTTTATTTTTTAGTTCAAATGATGAAGAACCTGTTGCAATTATTTTGATTTCAGGATAATTGTCATGTACTAATTTGATGGTCAATCCTATGTCATCAATCCGCTGTACTTCGTCAATAATTATAATTTTGTGATTTCCTATCAAGGTTTTGAGACTTAGTGAAGATTGATTTTGAAGCATCAATCGAACATCATTTTCATCACCATTTAGCCAAAGTACGCTTTTTTCTGCACCAATTAGGCTTTTTAATAAGGTAGTTTTTCCAGTTTGTCTGGCACCAAACAAGAGTATCACTTTTTGCTTCAACAAACTCTTTTGTAGTGTCTCTAAAAGTTCTCTTTCAATACTCATGATTCCTTTTTTTATCGGACAAATATACAAATTATAGAATAAAATCCAAAAAAGTCATGTTTTTTGCGGAAATAATTCCTTAAAAGTCATGTTTTTTGCGGAATCAAATCCTCAAAAGTTATAAAATTATAATAAATCGGTGCCAAATTTCAATCCAATAAAAAACGTTCTGGGTCGTGACGGACCGTAAATATAACTTGCATCGCGGTCAACCCCTTTGTCAAAATCACTTTGATAACTGTTTAAAATGTTTTGAATACCGCCACTCAACTGAATTTGAAATTTTTCTTTCACTTCAAACATATAAGACGATTTGATATTGACTTCAAAAAAGTGATCGGTTTTTTCTAAGGTGTCCGTTGTAATGTATCCTTCAAAATGGGGGACATACATACTTCCGGTGTAAACCAACGACAAATTATTTTGAAACGCTTTTTTAGGAGAAAACGTAGTCATTAAATTTCCGTAAACATTGGGTGAACGGAAAAAATTCTGATTTGTGTTTACACTATTTTCAGTCCATTGAACAGCTTTGTCATACAATGCTTTTTGAAGCGTTGCTCCACCTTGAAACTGCCATTTCTGACCCGGAGCATATTTTGCTTCTACATTTATTCCGTAAACATCGGCTCCTTTTCCGTTTCTTTTCTCCCAAATGGTTTCCGAAATCTGTTCCAAAACAAATGGGTCGTTCAATCGGGTATAAAAAGCTTCAAAGGTCAAACCCGCTTCCGAATTGGCTAAAACTTTTGTCCAATCTAATGAGGTTAAAAACGAATGCGAAGTTTCTGAAATCAAATCATCTGCCAACTCAACCAAAGCCACTTCTCCGGCGGCAATTCGAGCATGAATATCTTCCGAAAATACCTGTGGAGCTCTAAATCCTTTGGCATAACTGTTTCGCCACTGCAAGTTTTCTTTCAGGTTATATAAAATATTCAATCGCGGATTAAAAATGACTGCTTCATCAGCCGCATTGTGAAAATCGGCTCGCAACCCTGCTAAGACTTTCAACTTTTCATTGACTTTCCATTCTTCTTGAGCATAAATACCTAAAATATCCAACGTTTGATTTACAAAAGCATTGTAACCGGGTTTTGCATCGGTCATGATTTCTTTTTTGTATTCAGTTCCAGCGGTTAATGTTCCGGTTCCATTTAAAAAAGCATCTTGTTTGCGAATGTATTGTCCGCCGCCAATCCATGTTTTTACTTCGGTATTACCGAAACCTTTCAAACTTTCTTCATAATTTATGTTTCCAAACGCATCGTCAATTCTTCCTCCGTAAAAATTGTCGTTCGTTGATTGTTGCGTATTGAAATAAAAGGCATATTTATTTTTTTCGTCTTCCGAAAAACCTTCATAGGTTAATCCTCCGCCGGTCATTTTTGAAGTAATTTGTTCGGTCGTATAGGCTTCAAAAGGTTGCAAATCGAAGTTGTTTTCGCCACCTCTACGAAATTCATTGATGGTATGAAATTCGGCGGTTATTTTACTTCGCACAAACGGACGATAAAAAGCTTTAAATCCAAACGTTTGATTTTCCATCGATGGAATTTCAGTATAATTATCATCATTTGCATCAAATTGCGTTCGGTCACGAAGCATACCAAAAATTTGAATACCCAAATTTAAATCTTCGCTTAAAACCGTTCCGTTTAATGTCAGAGCTTTATCTGGCGAAGTTCCATCAATTAAGCCATAATGCGTGTTTATCTCAAATGAATCAGCCACAGGTTCTTTGGTAATAATATTGATAGTTCCTGCAATCGCATTCGAACCGTATAACGAAGAGCCTCCGCCACGAACCACTTCAATGCGTTCAATCATATTGGTCGGAATCTGATCCAATCCATAGACACCATTTAGTGCTGAAAAAATAGGGCGACTGTCCATTAATATTTGCGAATAAGCTCCGTCCAAGCCATTCATACGAACTTGTGAAAATCCGCAATTTTGACAATTAGTTTCCATTCGCAATCCTGGTTGAAAACTCAAGCCTTCCGATAAACTAATGGCTTGGGCTTTTTGCAACACTTCCGAATTTGTTATGGTTACAATCACTGGTGCTTCTGTTCTTTTTTGCAGGCCTCGTGTTGCTGAAACAACCACTTGGTTTAATCCGAAAATACTTTCTTCTAAATTAAAATCCACATGAATTTTGCCATTTACTGGAACGTTCACATTTTTTTCCTGGGTTTTAAAACCTATTGCCTGAACAACAATGGTTTGCTTTCCGGCAGGGACGTTGATAGAAAAATTTCCGTTTTCATCAGAGGATGCTCCGGTAGTTGAGTTTTTCAAAACAACACTCACAAAAGGAACCGGTTGACCTTCTGCTAAAATATGACCAACCACTAATCCTTTTTCTTGAGCGGATATGAAGAAACTGTATAGGAATATAAAAACAAGCAGATTTTTTCTCATAACAAAAAATAATTTTAGACAAAACTAAAAAATATTTTACTTATATCAAATTAAGTTAGTATATTTGTTATCAATTAGTTGAATTTATGACCTATTCGGAAGAAAATTATATCAAGGTAATTTATCATCTTTCTTTGGTTTCGCCCAAAGGAATCAACACCAATGCGATTGCCGGAATGATTGAAAGCAAAGCTTCTTCGGTGACGGATATGGTGAAGAAATTAGCCGAAAAAGAATTGGTTGATTACCAAAAATACCAAGGTGTAACGTTAACCAAAAAAGGGCTTCATGCCGCAAAAATGATTGTGCGGAAACATCGTTTATGGGAAGTTTTTTTAGTTGAAAAGTTAGCTTTCACATGGGATGAAGTGCACGATGTAGCCGAAGAATTGGAACATATTCACTCGGAAAAATTAATTAATCGATTGGAAGAATTTTTAGGATTTCCAAAAGAAGATCCTCACGGTGATCCTATTCCAGATAGAAACGGACAAATTATTAAAGTTGAAAAACAATTGCTTTCGGATGTTTCGTTACACACAAAAGTCATTTGTTTGGGCGTAAAAGACAGTTCACCTAGTTTTTTACAATATTTAGATAAACACCAAATTTCGTTGGGATCAATCATAGAAGTAGTTAACAAAGAACTTTTTGATATGTCGTTAACCTTATTTGTAAATAACAAAGAAATCTTGATTTCAAATAAAATTGCCAGTAACCTATATGTAAAATTAGTTTAACATGTTTGAATCAATTATAGCTTATTTAGAAAGTATAGATCCGGTATTAGCCGCTTTGTATGCAACCTTATTTACTTGGTTTTTAACCGCTTTAGGAGCATCGGTTGTTTTCTTTTTTAAAACCATGAATCGACTGGCTCTTGATGGAATGCTCGGATTTACAGGAGGTGTTATGGTTGCCGCTAGTTATTGGAGTTTGTTGGCACCTGCCATTGAAATGTCACACGGAGAAGGATTTCAAAAAGTGTTTCCGGCAGCTTTCGGATTTATATTAGGGGCTTTTTTCTTATTCGGATTAGATAAAATATTACCTCATTTACACATCAATTTTAAAGAAACAGAAGGCGTTAAAACACCTTGGCAAAAAACGACTCTTTTAGTTTTAGCAATAACCTTGCATAATATTCCGGAAGGCTTGGCTGTTGGTGTTTTATTTGGTGGTGTTGCTGCAGGAGTTCCCGAAGCATCCATCGCGGGTGCGGTTGTTTTGGCAATAGGAATTGGGATTCAAAATTTTCCGGAAGGAATCGCTGTTTCGATGCCGTTGCGGCGAATGGGAATGAGCCGTAAAAAGAGTTTTATGTACGGACAATCTTCTGCATTAGTGGAACCAATCGCCGGAGTAGTTGGTGCTTTGGCAGTGACTTTTTTTACACCTATTTTACCTTACGCATTGGCTTTTGCGGCCGGAGCAATGATATTTGTGGTGGTGGAAGAAGTAATTCCGGAAACCCAACAAGCTAATAATACCGATATTGCAACCTTAGGTTTTATAGGAGGTTTTGTGGTAATGATGACATTAGATGTGGCTTTGGGTTAACGACAACCACAATCATCTAAACCACAATTTTTTTTTGGTTTCTTTTTGCCAAAAAATCTCTTGTAGAGAAAAGCTAAAGCAAATCCTAAAAATACAAAGGCAATAATTTCTTGAAAATCCATAAGGTAAAGATATAAAAAGAGTCCTTTAGAAACTAAAGAACTCTCTAAAACAAACATGAAAACCAAATTTAAAATTGTGCAGTTATTCCAAAATTGATTCCAAACGGCATTCCGGGACGTAGTCCTGATGGAACTCTTGAAACAGCATATTCTTTATCTAAAATATTCACCATATTGGTCATTAAACTTACTTTTTCCGTTAAATAGTATTTCGCGGATGCATCGACTATAAAATTACTTTTGATTAATTCGTTTGCAGGAATGGGTCCTTGACCGGCAACGGTTCTAAATTCGTCAGTATATTTTCCGCTTAGGGAAATTGTAAATTTTTGGTACTCCAAACCTGCCACAATAGCAAATTGATTTTTTGGAATGTATGGAATTTCGTCACCCACTTCAATATCACCCCAAGCTTCAGTTCCACTAGCAAAATTGCTTTTTAATTCTGTATTTGTAAAAGTATAAGTGGCTGTGATTGGCAATTTTAATTTACTGTTTTCATTATTTAAAATGTTGTAAGAAACTAAAACTTCTACGCCATTTACTTCTGCTTTTCCTGCATTGAACAAATCGCCGGTTCCGGTTCCTCCTGAAGCATTCGTATCTGCACCTTGAAGGTTGCTGAAGTCATTGTAAAAACCTATTATTTCTCCTGAAAGTGCCTTTTTAGTGAAACGAAATCCAGCTTCGTAGTTAATACTGTTTTCAACGTCTGCACCTTCAACAGCACCGGGAGGCGAAAATCCTTTGTGTAAACTTGTAAAAGCGGTATAATTATCATTGAATTTGTAAAGAGCACCCATTCCCGGAATGAAAACATCAACGCGGTTATTAATTTCAACCAAATTTGCTCCGGTTCTCTCAACATCGGCATTTCCATAATTTAAACTGGTGGATAAAATATTTTCGTAACGTAAACCCGGTGAAAGCACTAACTTATTGTAGGTAAAATTATACAGCACATGAGCGGCAACAGCTTGTGCTTCCAAAATTCGGTTGGCGTCTGTTCCGGGAGTTCCGGCAGAAGTTCTAAACAAGGCTTTGTTTTGAATGGCATAACCATCCACCCATTGAAAACGATCTTCGTAATCTTCATGGTAGCGAACACCAAAATCTAAATCATGTTTAAATTTTTCTGAAGCAAATTTCAAGTTAGCAATAGTTTGAATTCCTTTGGAACCGTAACTTCTGTTGTTTGCTTTTACTCGTAAAGCATTGTCAGGCGAATCAGTTGTTCCGGTAATTGCATCATAAGCAATTTGATTGGTTACGGGATCTTCTAATATATCGCTTAAAGCGTAATTGGTTCCGTTGATTCGAACGTTGTCTAATTTATACCAATTTCTCGAAAAAGTAGTGTTGTAAACTTTGGTAGTTAACGTAAAATTATCCGATGGGATCAAAAGATGCGTTAGCATGATTTGTTTATGGTTGGTTTGAATATTATCGGCTTCCGAACCTAAATATCTTCGGTAAGGATTTGAATCAAAATCGGCGTCGGTTAAACCTAAGTACGTTTCATTGGAAGATTCATCCGACAATTGTGCTTTTAATGTAAGTGATTGAAAAATTTTAGCATCCGCATTGGTGTTGATTCTGAATTTTCCAACATAATCATTTCCATCGAAACCGGTATTTTTATTGCTGAAGTCTATTGTTTTAAAACCATCTGAATTTCGATTGTTGTATTCTACCAAATAGCCGAAGTTATTAAAATTGTCACCTAAGTTCACATAAGTATTTCGAGTATCATAATTGCCCATACTTGCCACAACTCTTCCTGAAAATTGCGACGGAATTTGGTTGGAAACCATATTTATGGCTCCACCGGTTGTATTGGGGCCATATTGGATTTGGCTTCCGCCTTTTAAAATTTCAAAACTCTGAATGCGGTTAACTGTTGGAAAATAATAAGCTGCCGGAGCTGAATAAGGAGCGGGTGCAATTAAAATTCCGTCTTCCATTAAGGTGATTTTTGAACTTCGTGACGGACTGGTTCCACGTAAACCAATGCTTGGACGAAGTCCGAAACCTTCTTCTTCTACAATATTTACGCCTGGAACTGTTCGTAAAATTCTGTTGATATCGTTGTAATGAAATAGTTTCAATTCTTCCGGAGAAATGAAATAGGTAGAACCGGCAACGTTTTTGGCTCTGAATTTACTTCCGACAACCGCATCGCCAAAAAGGGTGACACCATCTAGTTTTCGAACGGAATCATTTAGAGCTACATCTTCAACATTTTCTGTTGTTTGCGAAAAAGTGGTAAGTGAAAAAGTAAGGAAAATAAAAGAGAAAATAGTTTTCATTTTTGTTATTTAGAATTAATCTACATTGCAAAAATAATAACTATTTTTATTTAGACAAATTATAAATAACAAAATTTATCAATTAATTTATAACCAATTGAAAATGAAAAATTTAATTAAAATAGAAAAATCAATTGATTATGATTCGTCTTTTGTTGTGCGAACTAGTCCAATTCCAGCAATAAAGAATACCAAACCTAAAACACCATAAATAATAGTCGTTTTAAGAGTTTGATTGCTTTCGGAGGAGTTTACCGCTAAATAAGCAGTATATAATAGACCAGCAATACCTAAAACGGTTAAAATTGCACCAAAAATTCGTTTAAGATTCATAAAGATGTAAATTTAATTAGACAGTTGTTTTACTTAAGACATCAAAAATTCCGAAGACTTTTAATAACCAAATGACAACCCCTATAACTACAATTAAATTAAAAATACTTTTAATTTTTCGGTCCATCGGGATGTAATTATTTATTATCCAAAGTAGGAATCCAACAACTATAAGGACGAGTAAAATGTTTAAAATTGGCATAAGTGTATCTATTAAGAATAATCAAAGGTAAGTCATTGAAAATCCATCAAATTACACAACTTTAAGTAAAAGTTGCAAAATTCATACGTTGAAACTTGAAAAAAGAATTATTTTAATAACTGAAATGCCAATAAAGCTACCAAATAGGCAAAACCACTCATCACTAAAAGCTGAATGATGGGCCATTTCCAAGAATTTGTTTCTTTTTTAACGATAGCAAGTGTGCTCATGCATTGCATAGCGAAAGCATAAAAAAGTAATAAAGAAATACCGGAGGCAAAGTTGTAAATAGGTTTTCCGGTTTCAGGATGCACTTCCGCCAGCATTCGCTGTTTAATAGTGTTTACTTCTTCTTCATGGCTACCAACGCTGTAAATGGTGGCCATTGTCCCCACAAACACTTCTCGTGCCGCAAAAGAAGCAACAATTCCGATTCCTATTTTCCAATCGTAGCCTAAAGGAGCAATAGCCGGTTCAATAGATTTGCCAATAATACCAATATAGGAGTTTTCTAATTTAAACGAAGCAATTTTATCTTCCAATTCATCTGTCGTTAGTGTGCTTTTTGCTTCTGTTTGAATGATTGTTTCTGCGTTTTTAAAATTAGCTGTTGGTCCATAAGAAGCCATGAACCACAAAACAATGGACAGCGAAACAATTATTTTACCGGCACCGAATACAAATGCTTTTGTTTTTTCCAACACATTTAAGCCTACATTTTTATAATAAGGAATTTTGTAGTTAGGCATTTCTACCACAAAAAAACTTTTGGATTTGAATTGCAGAATTTTATTCAAAATCATTGCTGAAACTATGGCCATTAAAAATCCAAGTGCATACAAAAGCATTAACGTTAATCCTTGCAGATTTAAAACGCCAAATAATCGTTGATTGGGTATGATGATAGAAATCAAAATGGTATAAACCGGAATTCGTGCTGAACAAGTGGTAAATGGTGTAACTAAAATAGTTATTAAACGCTCTTTCCAATTTTCTATGTTTCGGGTGGCCATAATTGCAGGAATGGCACAGGCAGTTCCTGAGATTAAAGGAACCACACTTTTTCCGCTCAAACCATATCTTCGCATACCTTTATCCATTAAAAAGACAACACGACTCATATAGCCGCTTTCTTCCAACAAGGATATGAAAAGAAAAAGAAAGGCAATTTGGGGGATAAAAATAACTACACCACCAATGCCAGGAATTATTCCTTGAGCGATCAAATCGGTTAATTTTCCCGCTGGAAGATTTTCAGCTGTCCAGGAACTTAAAGAGGCAAATTGTTCGTCAATAAAATCCATTGGAACACTCGACCAATCAAAAACAGATTGAAAAATTAGAAATAAAATACCAAAGAAAATTACATATCCCCAAATTTTGTGTGTAAGGATTTTGTCTAATTTACTTCCTAAATCGCGAGCTTTAGACAAGTCAACTTTTTTAGCTTCTTTTAATAAATCATTGATAAATTGGTACCGTTTGACGGTTTCTTTATGTTGTAAACGTTTCAATTCGGAATCAGGTTTTGAAAACGAATTGTTTTGCAAAACCGCTTTATTTATGGAACCAAAATTAACATCTTGCGAAATGACCAACCACAATTTGTATTGTTGTTGATTGGGGAAAATCCGATGTAGATTTTCAAAATAATCTTTGTCAATTTCAGAGGCATTTAAACAAGCTTCGGTAGATAATTGTTTGTAATTGACAATTAATTCTTTTAATTCATTGATTCCGGTTGCTTTTCGGGAACTGATTAAGGCAACTTTGGTTTTTAAAACGGTTTCCAATTTTAGAATATCCAACGAAATACCTTTCAATTCCATTTGATCGGCCATGTTAATGACCAAAATGGTGGGAATTTCTAAATCTTTTATTTGTGTAAAAAGCAGCAGATTTCGTTTCAAATTTTCTACTTCTGAAACCACCACCACCACATCCGGATAATCAGCATCGTTTTTATTTAACAACAATTCTATAACCAGATTTTCATCTAATGAATTTGCATTCAGACTATACGTTCCCGGTAAATCAAGTATAACAGCTTTATTGTTATTTGGCAAATAACAACTTCCTACTTTTCGTTCAACCGTAATTCCAGGATAGTTCCCCACTTGTTGATTTAATCCGGTGAGTTGATTAAATAATGATGTTTTACCCGTGTTTGGGTTACCAATAAGTGCAACTTTAATGGGGTTTTCTTTCATGTTTTGTTGCAATTAATTTCGAATGATTTCTACAACAATTTCATGAGCCATTTCTTTTCGAATAGCCAAATGAGTTCCGTTCATGTCTAAGTACAGCGGATCTCCAAATGGTGCAACTTGAATTAATTCAACTAAATGTCCTTCCATACAACCCATTTCAATTAATTTCAATGGAATTTTATCGATATCGAAGCTTATGATTACTCCTTTCTCGCCTTTTTTGAGTAGGTCAACAGTTGTTTGCAATGTTTATTTAGAATAAATATAAATACAAAAGTACAGTTTTTTATAAAACCTTTACTGATAAATGTCAGTTTATAAGTTTATTTATTTTCGTCCAATAAAAAATGAATATCTTCAATTAATCTTTTAATATCTTCTTTTTTAGTGCCATCATAAAAACCACGAACTCTTCTTTGTTCATCAACTAGAATAAAATTTTCCGTATGAACCATATCGTATAACTCCCCGGCCGTATCTGTTTTTACTGCTAAGTAGGATTTTCGGGCAATATAGAAAATATCTTTTTTATCTCCGGTAACTAAGTTCCATTTTGAGTCAATAACACCTTTTTCTAAAGCATATTTTTTTAATACCGGAACACTGTCAATATGAGGCATGACGGTGTGAGAAAGCAACATTACTTTTGGATTAGTTTTAAATGCATTTTGAATTTCAACCATATTATCTTGCATGATTGGACAAATAGTGGGACAAGTAGTAAAGAAAAAATCAGCTACATAAATTTTTCCTTCATAGTTTTTTTGAGTAATTATTTTTCCGTTTTGATTAGTGAATGAAAAATCAGCAATGGTATGATATTTACTGATATGTTGCACGGTAGTATCGACTAATTCGGGATTTACCATCGAAGGGTTATAAATGGGTAACGTTTTTTTTGGATTTAAAAATTGATATGCTATCGAAAGAAATAGTACAGAAAATAAGACAAATCCTAAGATTAAAAATTTATATCGTTTGATAAAGGAGAGCATACTGTTTTTTTGCAAAGGTAAAAAAGATAACAAACTAAATACTAGTTATACAAGTGTTAATTAATACCACTCAATTCAATTGGTTTTTATATTTTTGAATAAAATTTAAAATAAATGAAAAAAATTATACTCCTTTTATTGTTTTTTCAATTTTCATCTTCAATTGCTCAATTTAATTCAACGGCACCTTGGATGGATTCTCTTCAAAAGAAAGAAACAGGTGATGCAACAATTGATGAAATTAAAGCGGCATTTGATAAGTATTGGGAAGGTAAAAATTATAAAGCAAAAGGAAGTGGCTACAAACCTTTCATGCGTTGGGAAACCCATTGGAGAAATAAAGTGGATAATTCGGGATATTTATTGACTCCGGAACAAATGTGGAATGCTTGGAATCAAAAAAATCAAGATAGGGTTAATCGAAATTCAACGCAAAGTGCTGTTAGTAATTGGGAGCCACTAGGACCATTTAATCATATTAATTCAGGTTCTTGGTCATCGGGGCAAGGAAGGGTAAACGTTGTTGTGGTCGATCCAAATAATGCAAATACACTTTATCTCGGTGCTCCGGCAGGAGGAATTTGGAAATCAACAGATGCGGGTATAAATTGGACTCCGCTTTCCGATTATCTCCCTCAAATTGGGGTTTCGGGGATAGCAGTTGATCATACAAATTCAAACATTATTTATATTGCTACCGGAGATAAAGATGCTAGTGATTCTTATTCAATAGGAGTTTTAAAATCACTTGATGGTGGAATTACATGGAACACTACCGGACTTACCTTTACTAACACTTCAACTTTAGCAAGTGAAATTTTTATGCATCCATCCAATCCGGATATATTATGGGTTGCCACCAGTGTGGGATTGTACAAAACCATTAACGCAGGGGTTACATGGGTTCAAAAATTAAGTGGAAATGTTAAAGATATAAAGTTAAAACCAGGAAATCCAGATGTGATTTATGCGGTTACTCCGAATAGATTTTATCGTTCAACAAATGGAGGGGATAACTTCACCCAAATTAGTTCAGGAATGCCTACGAATTCAGGAAGATTAATTATTGATGTAACTCCGGCTAATCCGGAATATGTTTACGTATTGAGTGCTCGAACAAATTGGAGTCATCAAGGGCTTTACAAATCAACAAATTCAGGATTAACATTTGCAAAAACGTTTAACAACACGGATATTTTTGAAGCTAATCAGGCTTGGTATGATATGGCATTGGCAGTTTCAGATACTAACGCCGAGGAAGTTTATACGGGGGTTTTAAATGTTTGGAAATCAACAAATGGTGGAACGTCTTTTATGAAATTAAACAATTGGTCTGATCCTTTTCAGGCTACTTATACTCACGCAGATATACATTTTTTAAGATTTTATAATGGAGTACTTTATTGCGGAAGTGATGGGGGAGTTTATGTTTCTTCAAACAGTGGGGAATCATTTACTGATTTAACAGCCACCGCTCAAATAGGACAATTTTACAGAATTTCGATTGCAAAACAAACTTCTTCTAAAATAGCCGGAGGATTACAAGATAATGGAGGTTATGCCTTTAGTGGTAACGTTTGGAGAAATTATTATGGAGCAGATGGAATGGAAACGGCCATTGATCCAAATAACAGTAGTAATTTTTATGGGTTTATTCAAAACGGAAGCGGATTGTATTTTTCAACAAATTCCGGAAATAGTTTATCAGGAAGTATTAATGCTCCGGATGGACAAAACGGAAATTGGATAACTCCTTTAGCTATTAATTCTTTGGGGGAATTATATGCTGGTTTTAATGGACTTTATAAGTTGAATATCAATGCTTGGACTTTGGTTTCTACTACTTCATTTACATCCGGAAATTTAGAAAGAATTACCATTGATCCTTCTAATGATAATATTATATATGTGGGAGATGAGAATAATTTGTTTAAAAGTACAGATAAAGGAATAACATTTTCACTAGTAGACTCCTTTTCAAATGCGATAACAGGGATAGAGGTTCATTCCCAAGACAGTAATATTGTTTATGTAACCACGGCTGGCACTTCAGGAAGTGTTTTTAAATCTACAACCGGAGGAATGGGCTTTTTAAATATTGGAGCAGGACTGCCCAATATCGGTAAAAATGTAATTAAACACCAAGGAAATCATGTTGATAATCCATTATATGTAGGAACAAGTTTAGGGGTTTATTATCGGGACGATACCATGAGTGAGTGGGTTCCTTTTGACACTAACCTTCCAAATGTTGATGTCACCGATTTAGAAATTCATGTATTGGACGAAAAAATTATTGCCTCAACTTACGGAAGAGGTGTTTGGCAATCATCAATTCCAACACAATTAGCCCAAAATGATTTAGCTCTGATTAGTTTGGAAGATCCCTCTATTGAAAATATTAATTGTAATGTCAATTCACTATCCTTCTTAGTTAAAAACACGGGATTATCAACGGTTACTAATTTTACGCTCAATTACACTATAAACGGAGTTCCTAATAATTTTATTTGGAATGGAAATTTAGAGTCTTTGGCAACAACAACTATTGAAATTTCAGGACTTAGTTTAATTAGAGGGAAATCAGTCATTCAAGGAACAGTTGTTTTACCTAATGATTCATTTGCCAATAATAACAGTATCAATGTTGAAATTTTAAATAATGATAATGGCTCGGTAGGTTCTTTAAACACCTTTGAAACGCCATTTACAAACCTTGTAACTTCACAAGCTGGAGGAACTAGTTTGTGGCAAAGAGGAATACCAACAGGAACATTATTAAATACAACTTCTTCAGGAGTGAGAGTTTATGGAACGAATTTGAGCGGTAATTATACAGATGGAACAAAAGCTTATTTATATTCTCAATGTTATAATTTCTCTCAGATTTCTAATCCTGTCATCCGATTTAAAATGGCTTTTGATTTAGAATTGAATTGGGATATTTTATATTTGGAATATTCTACCGATATAGGCCAAACCTGGAATGTATTAGGATCTGCAGACGATGCTAATTGGTACAATAGTAGTCGAACTCCACAAACCGCAGATGATTGTAACAATTGTCCGGGAGCACAATGGACAGGAACAAATACTACTATGCTAGAGTATAGCTATATGTTGAATCAGTTTATTGGTCAAAGTAACATTATTTTTAGATTTGTTTTTCATTCAGACGAAGCAGTTAATAATGAAGGAGTTATTATTGATGATTTTGTCATCGATGGGACATTATCTACATCTGATTTTAGTTTAAATGAAATTGCTATTTATCCTAATCCGTCTAATGGATTGTTTACACTTACTTATGGTAATTATAAACCGCAAAAAGTGGAAGTATTTGATGTAACAGGAAAAATCATTTTAACCATTGAGGAAAACGCTTTATCAGATGATAAAATGCAATTGAACCTTGAAAAAGTGACCACTGGTGTTTATTTTGTTAAAATAAGTAATGAAGATCAACAAGTAGTTAAAAGAATAATCAAAAAGTAAATTTAATGAGCAGAAAAAGTCACATCATCGGATTTTTAATTTTTAGCATTAGCATTTGTGGATATGCCCAAAATGAATCACGCGGAATTAACCTGAATTTCATGGATAAATCAGTTAAGCCAAGTGATAATTTCTTTCGCTATGTAAATGGAACTTGGCTCGATCAAACAGACATTCCTGCTGATAGAACCCGATGGGGGAGTTTTGATGAACTTCGTGAAAAAACAGATAAAGATATGATGCTTATTTTAAAAGAAGCATTGAATAACCCTTCTTATACAGCCGAAACAGATCAAGGTAAAGCACTAAATCTATACCGTACAATTATGGATACGGTTACTAGAAATAAACAAGGAATTAAACCGTTAAAACCTTATCTGGAAAAAATTAATGCTGTAAAAAATGTAGCTGACCTTAAAAAACTTTTAATAGAAATGGAAACTCAGGGAGGAGTTGGTTTTTTTGGAGTTGGTGTAGGAACAGATGCTAAAAACAGTAACAGAAATGTGGTAAATGTTGGTTTAGGAAGTCTTGGGTTACCGGACCGTGATTACTATGTTTCAGAGGATAAAGACAGTAAAGAAAAAAGAGAAAAGTACCATGCTCACATCATCAAAATGATGAGCTATTTAGGCGAAAAACCAGCTCAAGCTAAAGCTACTGCTGATAGAGTTTTAACTCTTGAAATTGCCATGGCAACACCACGTTTAGATCGAGTGGAACGAAGAGACCGAAGAAAAACCTACAATCCGATGACGATTGCTGAACTTCAAAATTTAACGCCTACCATTAATTGGAATGAATATTTGCAAGGAGTTGGTTTGCCAATAGTGGATACAATTATCGTTTCTCAACCGCGTTACATGACCGCTTTAGAAACTATTTTCAAAGAAAACAAAGTGGAGGATTGGAAAGCCTACATGCGTTGGACACTTCTTAATCGTTATTCCGGATTATTATCAACAGAAATAGGAAATGCCAATTGGGATTTTTATGGAAAAACCTTAACGGGAGCCATCAAACAAAGACCGTTTGATGAAAGAGCGTTACAGTCTGTAAACGGAACCTTTGGGGAAGCATTAGGCAAAATTTATGTAGAAAAAATGTTCCCGCCTGAAGCTAAAGAAAAAGCCAGAAAAATGATTGATAATTTGTTTTTAGCGTATGAAAACAGAATCAATAATTTACCTTGGATGGCAAAATCAACTAAAGATAATGCTATTGCAAAACTCAAAAAATTCAATGTTAAAATCGGTTATCCTGATAAATGGAAAGATTATTCTAAAGTTACAATCATTGGGCCAAAAGATGGAGGAACTTATTTTGAAAACTCCAAAAGAATAACGAAATGGCGTAATGATGAAAATTTCGCCAAATTAAATAAACCGGTTGACAAAACAGAATGGGGAATGTCACCACAAACGGTGAATGCTTATTATAATGCATCATTTAATGAAATTGTTTTCCCAGCGGCTATTTTACAACCACCATTTTATGATTACAGAGCTGATGAAGCAGTTAATTATGGCGGAATTGGAGCAGTTATTGGGCATGAAATTTCACACGGATTTGATGATAGCGGTTCTCGTTACAATGCCGATGGAAATTTAGTAAATTGGTGGAGCGAACAAGATTTGAAACAGTTCACAGAATTGGGCGGAGCATTAGCGAATCAATATTCGCAATTAGAACCACTACCGGGAATTTTTGTGGACGGGAAATTTACTTTAGGTGAAAATATTGGTGATTTAGGCGGAGTAAGTGCAGCTCTGGATGGTTTAAAAATTCATTTAAAACAAGCTGGCAATCCGGGATTAATTGACGGATATACTCCCGAACAACGTTTCTTTATTTCTTGGGCTACTATTTGGAGAAGTAAAGCCAGAGATGAAGCCATTAAAAATTTAGTAAAAACAGATTCTCATTCACCGGGACAATACAGAGCTTATGTTCCACTGCAAAATGTTGATGCCTTTTATGATGCCTTCTCCATTGAAAAGGGAGATGGAATGTATCTGGAAGAAGATAAAAGAGTTAAAATTTGGTAAAAGAGTTATAAATTTGATAATCAAAACAATAAAACAAATAATAGGCCGTTGTAACTCTGTAATCATTGCATAATGCAAGTTAGAGTTAGTTAAATTTTGTTTTGGTGTTTTGAGAAAGGCGTTCCTGAATTTGATTCGGGAACGCCTTTTGAATTTTATACTGAACTTGTTTCAGTATCTTTTTAGACTTTTATAATATAGATTTGCATTGATTTTTCTCAGAAACTAAGCCACTTCTCAATAACTCATCTCAACAATTTGTTTTACTTTTTCTAACGTAATATTCTGTTTTTCGCCCATCGCTTTCCACCCTCTTTCTTCAAAACGATTCACGATAAAATCAGCAGCTTTTTCATAGTCTTTTGTATAATTAGAAAGTTTGGTTTCCATGCCCATTTTATGAAGGAATTCAACTGTTTTTTCAATGGCTTGGGTTGCTTTTTCTTCAGCTGAATTTCCTTTTATATTCCAAACGCGTTCGCCATATTGAGCTAATTTTTCTTTCTTGGTTTCAAACATTGTTCGGTATAAATTCGGGCCTATGATAGCCAATGTTCTCGCATGATCAATTTCATACAAAGCGGTTAATTCGTGACCAATCATGTGGGTAGCCCAATCACTCGGAACACCTTTTTGAATTAATCCGTTCAACGCCATAGTAGTACACCACATAAAGTTGGAAGCCAATTTGTAATCGGACGGGTTTTGAACCACATCCGGTCCAATTTCAATTAACGTTTGTAAAATACTTTCAGCTATTCGGTCTTGCAAAAGTGCGTCATGAGGATAGGTTAAATATTGTTCCATGACATGCGTAAAAGCATCGACCACACCGTTTTCCAATTGTCTTTTCGGTAATGAAGCCACAACCGATGGATCACAAATGGAGAATTTGGGAAACAAAGCACTTCCACCTAAGGTTAATTTTTCCTGTGTAGCTTCAATGGTTACCACCGCACCCGAATTCATTTCGCTTCCCGTTGCCGGCAAGGTTAAAACGGTTCCAAACGGAATAACTTTGGAAATATCTTTAAATAAGATTCGATTTCTTAAAATATCTGCTTCTTCACCTTCAAAATTTACAGCACCTGAAATGAATTTTACCCCATCAATCACACTTCCGCCACCAACGGCCAAAATGAAGGTGATTTTTTCGTTGCGAATGATTTCTACCGCTTTCATCAAGGTTTCAAAACGTGGATTGGGTTCGATACCACCAAATTCAACAATGTCTCTCCCAGAAAGTGCAGCTTTTACTTGGTCGTAAATACCATTTTTAAAAATACTTCCTCCGCCATAAGCCAATAAAACTTTGGTGTTGGTGGGAACTAATTCAGTTAATTTGGCGATTTGACCTTTCCCAAAAATATAGTTGGTGGGATTGTATAATTCAAAGTTTGTCATGGTAAGATTGTATAAAAGTTTAAAATTTTTAAGAGTTTAAATGGTTTAAAACTTAAACGCATACAAAGTTACAAAAGGATAGTAGGAACAAGTGGTAAAGGAGTGTTAAGAGTAAAGATTCATTTTCTATAAAACAAATTATGATCCAAAAACGCCCACACATGTTCCGGTAAAAGGGCTCTTACGTTTTTGCCGTTTTTGATGCTTTCTCGAATAAAGGTGGAAGACAATTCAATCACCGGAGCACCAACCCGATGAATTTTTGGGTGATTGATAAACTGTTCGTCAATCACACCGGAATTCAATCTTGGATAGACAAAAATAGCATGATTTTGCAGAATGACTTCAAAATTTTTCCATTTATGCAGTGAGTTCAGATTGTCTTCACCCATAATCAAGGCAAACTCATAAGTTGGATATTTCTCTTGCAAATGAGCCAACGTATTAACTGTATAATTGGGTTGTGGTAATTTGAATTCAATATCGGAAGGTTTGATTTTCGGATAGTCTTTCGTGGCTAAATGCACCATTTCCAAGCGATGATAATCATCTAACAACGTACTTTTTTGTTTGTGTGGATTGTGAGGTGTAACGACCATCCAAACTTGATTCAAATCGGAATATTCTACCATGTGATTGGCAATGATTAAATGCCCCACATGAATGGGATTGAAAGTGCCAAAATAGAGACCGATTTTCATAGTTTAGTCCTTAGTAAATAGTTCTTAGTCCTTAGTTTTAAGTGTTTTTGAAAATCAATAAATCATTTTTGATTCTTCCTGAATCATAAGTATAAGCTCATCAAATAAAGATTCATCTTTGATAAAATCTAATTCTTTAGAGATAATGATTTGTGTTTCAATTTCGTTTAATGAACCTTTAGCGATATCAAGAAAATAGCTGAATGATTTATCAGTATTTCTTCCAAAACCTTCGGCTATGTTAGATGGAATTGAAACAGCGGCTCTTTTTAATTGGCTAGATAAAGCAAAACGTTCATCATCAGGAAATTTTTTAACCAATTTATAAACTAAAAGGACAATTTTTATTCCTTTTTGCCAAATAAGTAAATCTTTATAGGAATTTACAGCTGCCATAAATGTGTTTTTTATGTTTCTATCTTAAAGACTATCCACTAAGGACTAAGTACTATCGACTAATAAACTCCCTCACCAATTCATACGCTTCCGCTTTCGCTACCTCCAAATCATAGTTTTTAATTATTTTGTCGAATTGTGGAGCAGTAGCTAATTCTACAGATGCTTTTGCGATTCGCATATTGATTTTATCATCAGATTCTGTTGAACGTTTTTTCAAACGGATCTTTAATTCGTCAATACTGGGTGGTTTTACAAAAACTGCCAAGGTTTCTTGTTTGAATTTAGATTTAATTCGCAATCCGCCAGCCACATCTATATCAAAAATAACATTTTTACCTTTTGCCCAAATGCGTTCAACTTCGCTCTTAAGCGTGCCATAAAAATTATCGCGATACACTTCTTCCCATTCCACAAACTCTTCGGCTTTGATGTGGTTTTTAAATTCTTTTAGTGATATAAAATAATAATCTTTTCCGTGCACTTCTTCTCCTCTGGGTTCACGGGTTGTACAGGAAACCGAGAATTCCAAATTCAAATCGGGTTGAGCCAGCAAATGCCTTACAATGGTGGTTTTTCCCGAACCGGATGGGGCAGAAAAGACTAATAGTTTTCCTTTATTCATAGTGTTATTTTCTTTACTCTTTATTCTTTCCTCTATTTTCTAATTATAAAACATTCAAAACTTGTTCTTTAATTTTCTCCAATTCATCTTTCATCATCACAACCAATTTTTGCATTTCTGAATGATTGGATTTAGATCCCATAGTATTGATTTCACGACCTATTTCTTGGGTAATAAAACCTAACTTTCTTCCATTGGCTTCTGTTCCGGCTATGGTTTCGATAAAATAATTCAAATGATTTTCTAAACGAACGCGTTCTTCAGTAATATCATATTTTTCAAGATAAAAAATCATTTCTTGTTCAAAACGGTTTTCATCCACATTGGCTTCCAATTCATCCAAAGCAGTTCGCAAGCGATTTTTAACGGTTTCAATTCGTTCCGTATCCATACTTACGGCTTGATTCATATAATTACGAATGTTTTCGATTCTGGTTACAAATTCATTTTCCAATGATTTTCCTTCATCTAAACGAAAAGAGGCAATATTTTTCATCGCATCATCTACCACTTTCATAATCTCATTCCATTCATTTTCGTCAATTTCGTCACGTTCAGTTTTTAACGCATCCGGCATTCTGACAGCCATTTTCATCAATTCCGTTTCATCTGCATTTGGAATAACTGCTTTCATTTGATTGATATAACCTTTCACTATTGGCACATTGATTTTAGAAGATGTTTCTTCGCCGGTTACTTCTATATAAATGGAGAAATCAACTTTGCCTCGCTCTAATTTTTGAGCAATGGTATTACGCAAACCCAATTCCATTTCACGATAAACAGAAGGCATTCTGACATTCAAATCTAAACCTTTGCTGTTTAGTGATTTTACTTCTACTGTAATTTTTTTGGTTGGAAGTTGCAAAGATGCTTTTCCGAAACCGGTCATTGATTGTATCATAAATTATAAAAAATGTTTTCAAAGATAAGGAAAAGTGTTCAGTGTTTAGAAGGAAAGAAGTCAGTTCTTTAGAGATCTGAAAACTAATCGTTGACTATTGAGTACTCTTTTTCTGAGTGACCAAATAAACCCCTGTAAATATTAGGATTGCCGAACCGATTTTGATCCAACTTAGGTCGTCTTTTCCTAAACTGATGGCAAAAACAGTTGCAAATAAGGGTTGAAGATAGATAAAAACAGCAACGGTTGTGGGTTTTAATTCACGCATCGAAACTAAGTTTAACAAATAGGTTAAAAAGGTCGAAAACACAACCACAAATCCAATTTTCCAATAAATATCCGTTGGAATAATTGCCCAATTTATGGCATTAAATTCACCCCATCCAAAGGGTAAAACCATTAAAAAGCCAAAGGTATAAATCCACTTAACAAACGTAAACGCATTGTATTTATCCATTAATTTTTTAACGATAATGAGATAAAAACCATAAGAAACGGCATTCACAAAAACCAACAAATTTCCTAGCATTTCATTTGGAGCATTGATTAGCGATTTTCCGTAAAGGATGAGTGATATCGTTCCTGCCAAACCTAAAACTATTCCAAAAATTTTACGTTTTTTCATTCTTTCTTTCATGATTATGGCTGAAAGAATTAATACTATCATGGGTGTGGTAACCATTAAAACAGCTCCCATTATAGGTGATGTATAACTTAAACCTTTAAAAAAAGTAAGCATATTAAAAGCAACACCAAAAAAGGCAGCCGCAACAATTCGAGGAAAATCTACTAAAGCAATTTTTTCTTTCGGACCAAAAAATGAAACCAGCCAAAAAAGAAAAACAGAACCACCAACCCGGAGGAGAATAAATCCAAAGGGTTCAACATATTTTGGCATTACATCTTTAGCAATCGTAAAAGTTATTCCGTAAATAATGGACACCAACATGGCGGCCACTAAAGCCCAATTTCTTTTATTCATTAGTCAAAAAATCAATGGCGGCTTGAACCGTTTTTGGGCTGTTACCAATAAAAATTGTTTTATCAATAACGATTACAGGACGATTTAAAAAAGTATAATGTTCTAAAATGTAACGTTTAAAATCGGATTCGGAAAGGTTTTCATCTTTTAAGCCCATTTCTTTATATAGTTTGGCTCTTTTGCTAAAAAGGATTTCGTAACTTCCGGCTAAAACATGAATTTCTTCCAATTGTTTCACGGTTATAGGTTCCTCTTTGATGTCCTGAAACAAAAAGTCGTCCGTTTTTGGTAATGATTGGATGATTTTTTTACAGGTATCACAGGTCTTTAAGTAGTATATTTTTCGCATGCTGCAATTTTCAGCAAAAGTAATGACTTTTTGAGTAATTCTAAATCAGATAATTGAGGCATAATTAAAAAGAGTTAACCAAAAGGAATCAATAAATACAATTTATATTTTGAGTAAATCAAAAATAGTAGTAATATTGCACTCTCTAAACCGGTCCTATAGCTCAGTTGGTTAGAGCACCTGACTCATAATCAGGTGGTCCTTGGTTCGAGCCCAAGTGGGACCACAAAAAACCTTCCAAATCGGGAGGTTTTTTTTATTTCAATAAATTATTTTAATGAAAGTTAAACCAAAATGGAATATTTTACGTTAATATAATTTTGAAATATAGGAAGTTGTCAAAAAAGATGTACTTTTGCCGATGATTTACGATTTTAAAAGGAAGTATAGAAAAAAATAACAACTTAGTTTTTGTTTTAAAGAGATTTTTACTTTATTTGCCTAAATATTTTGTTAAAGAATAAATTTATTTACTTTTACACCCTATGAGAATTGTCCCAAACTGGTTTATAAATATATTGGGTGGTTTTATTTTGATACTATCTAGTGCAACTGCATTAGCTCAGGGCTCAAATAATCCGCCTCCACCAACTCCGCCACCGCCCGGTACACCAATCGATAATTGGATTTACTTGCTGTTAGTTCTTGGTGTGGTATTTGCTTTTTACAAAATCAACAATAAACAAACGATAAAAAAAACTCCGAAGTAATTCGGAGTTTTTTATTGATATGAAAAACTAATTATTTTTTATACTCAAATAATCGAGCAACATATTTACCAATTACATCAAATTCTAAGTTTATTTTAGTGCCAACTTTAAAAGTCTGAAAATTAGTATGTTCAAAAGTATAGGGAATTATAGCAACACTAAATTCGTTTTGCTTGGAATTAACCACCGTTAAACTTACACCATTCACCGTGATAGAGCCTTTTTCAATAGTGATATTGTTTGGTTTACTATCATATTGAAAAGTAAAATACCAACTCCCGTTAGATTCTTTAACGGCATTGCAAATACCAATTTGATCAACATGTCCTTGAACAAGGTGTCCATCTAATCGGGCATCCAGTTTCATCGCTCTTTCCAAATTGATAAAATCACCTATTTGCCAATTTCCAATGGTTGTTTTGTCAATGGTTTCTTTGATGGCTGTAACTGTATAAATATCATTTTTTATGGCAACAACAGTCAAACAAATTCCATTGTGAGCTAAACTTTGATCAATTTTAAGTTCTGATGTTATCGAAGAAGATACTGATACATGAAGATTGTCGCCGTCTTTTTGAATATCTTTGATGATTCCAAGAGTTTCTATAATTCCTGTAAACATTTGCGTTTTATTTTCTTAAATTTGCACTTCAAAAGTAGCAATAAATATCTTGAAGCCATGGTGAAAAAAGCAGAAAATATTCTGGTAGGAATTTCAATTGGAGATTTAAACGGAATTGGAAGCGAAGTTGTGCTCAAAACCTTCGAAGATCCAAGGATGTTGGAGCTTTGTACTCCCGTTATTTTTGCTAATGTTAGGATGTTGTCTTTTCTTAAAAAAAGTTTTGAATCAACGGCTTTACTGCACGGAATTGACAAGTTAGATCAAATTGTTCCTGGAAAAATAAATGTGTTTAATTTATGGAGAGACAGTTTTAATTTAGAATACGGTGTAGCGGATGATATTGTTGGTAGTTATGCGGTAAAATCTTTTGTGGCCGCGACTAAAGCTTTAAAAGAAGGTGAAATAGATGTTTTAGTAACAGCTCCAATCAATAAATATAATATCCAATCAGAAGAATTTAAATTTCCGGGGCATACCGATTATCTTAATCAGGAATTAGAAGGTGATGCGTTGATGTTAATGGTTAATGATTCCTTGCGAGTGGGTTTATTTACAGACCATATTCCTGTTACGGAAGTTTCAAAATATTTGACAGAAAAATTAATCAGACAAAAAATAGCTACAGTTAAGCAATCATTAATGCAGGATTTTAAAATAAGCAAACCAAAAATTGCTGTTTTAGGACTTAATCCTCATTGTGGTGACCATGGTGTAATTGGAAAAGAAGATGATGAAGTAATCAGGCCAACTATAAAGAAGTTATTTGACGAAGGGACATTTGTTTTTGGGCCGTATGCTGCCGATAGTTTTTTCGGAAACAATTCACAGGAAAAATTTGATGCGGTAATTGCATGTTACCACGACCAAGGGTTAATCCCTTTTAAAACATTATCTTTTGGAAACGGAGTGAATTATACAGCAGGATTAAATAAAATACGAACATCTCCGGATCACGGAACGGCATTTGAAATTGCCGGAAAAAACCAAGCTGATTTCAATTCGTTTAAAGAGGCAGTTTATTTGGCATTGGACATTTATAAATCCAGAATGGAGTATGCTCAAATAACGGAAAAACCGCTTAAAACAAAAGAAAAACAGTTTTAAACAAAAAAATGTTTATAACCGTATTGGATTTGCGATAATTTTATATCTTTGCAAACCCAATTTTTGGGACAAATTGTTGTGGAGATGAAAGTATCTAATGAATTTTTAATTCCGTTTATCGGATTAAAGCTAGGAAAACATCAATTTGACTATCAAATAGATAAAACGTTCTTTGATCGCTTCGAATATGATGATTTTGAAAGTTGTGATATCAAAACAACGGTTGTTTTAGAGAAAAAAACAACCATGTTAGAGTTACATTTTAAACACAAAGGAACCGTAAATGTCCCTTGTGATTTGACAAGTGAACCGTTTGATTTACCAATTAAAGGCAAAATCAAATTGATTGTTCAGTTTGGAGATGCTTTCAATGATGAAAATGAAGAATTGTTGATTTTACCTCATGGGGAACATCAAGTAGATATTTCACAATACATTTATGAAATGATTGTATTGTCAATTCCTTTAAAAAGAGTTCATCCCGGTGTAAAAAACGGAACATTACAATCAGAAGCTATTGATAAACTGCAAGAATTGACAGTCAAAGAAAAAAAAGCAGAAAAGAAAACAGAAGAGACAGATCCCCGTTGGGATCAATTAAAAAAACTATTAACGGATAAATAATATAGTAAAATGGCACATCCAAAGAGAAAGACCTCGAAAACCAGAAGAGACAAAAGAAGAACTCATTATAAAGCAACTGTTGCTCAAATTGCAACTTGCCCGATAACAGGTGAGGCACATTTATACCACAGAGCTTACTGGCATGAAGGAAAAATGTACTACAGAGGTCAAGTTGTTATTGACAAAACCGAAGCTGTTGCTTAGTACTTTTTTTATAGTTTAAAAATAAACTCTCACTTGTTGAGAGTTTTTTTGTTATACCTATATTTTAAAGAAATAAGCGAATAGAAATCGATTGAGTTTAGATTTTTTTTTGTAATTTCCACCTCTTTTTAACCTATATAGGAAAAGAAAAACCAGCAAACCCTATGAGTAAAATAACAGCCGCCATAACCGCAGTGGGTGCTTATGTTCCTGATTTTGTGTTGTCAAATAAAGTATTGGAAACATTGGTTGATACAAATGACGAATGGATAACTTCCAGAACAGGAATTAAAGAAAGACGATTATTAAAAGAAGAAGGAAAAGGAACTTCTTTTCTTGCTATAAAAGCTGCTCAAAATCTATTTGAGAAAAACAACATCAATCCGGAAGAAATTGATTTAGTAATTATGGCTACAGCTACACCGGATATGCCAGTGGCTTCCACAGGAGTTTATGTAGCCAGTCAAATTGGAGCAGTGAATGCTTTTGCCTATGATTTACAAGCCGCTTGTTCCAGTTTTCTTTATGGAATGTCTAATGCAGCAGCTTATATTGAATCGGGTAGATATAAAAAAGTTTTGTTGATTGGAGCAGATAAAATGTCTTCAATTATAGATTACACTGACAGAGCAACTTGCATTATTTTTGGAGATGGTGCCGGAGCAATTTTATTCGAACCTAATGATGAAGGTCTCGGTCTACAAGATGAGTTCTTGCGAAGTGATGGTATTGGAAGGGAGTTTTTAAAGATTGAAGCCGGAGGTTCTATTCTTCCAACTTCTCAGGAAACATTAGATAACAAACAACATTTTGTTTTTCAAGACGGTAAAACAGTTTTCAAATATGCTGTTTCAGGTATGGCGGATGTAAGTGAAAAAATTATGCAACGTAATAATTTAACGAATGACGATGTGAATTGGTTGATTGCTCATCAGGCTAATAAGCGTATTATTGATGCAACATCTAGTAGAATGGGATTAGATGAAAGCAAAGTCTTAATAAACATAGAACGTTATGGAAACACAACTTCCGCAACGCTTCCTTTGTTGTTAAGTGATTATGAAACTAAATTAAAAAAAGGAGATAATTTAATTTTTGCAGCTTTTGGTGGAGGATTCACTTGGGGTGCAATCTACCTGAAATGGGCTTACGATAAAAAATAAACAAAACTAAAATAAATCAAAAACATCATGGATATTAGAGAAATTCAAAACCTAATCAAGTTTGTAGCCAAATCAGGAGCTACAGAGGTAAAATTAGAAATGGATGATTTTAAAATCACCATCAAAACTACTGAAGCCGGTGCTGCTGAAGCTTCTTATTTCCAACATTATCCTGCTGCACAACCTATGCAACAGATGATGCCACAACATCAAATGCCTCAACCGGTTGCACCCGTTACTCCGGTAGCTGCTCCGGCTGTTGATGATAATTCAAAATACATTACGATTAAATCGCCAATGATTGGAACTTTATACAGAAAACCGGCTCCTGACAAAGCTCCATTCGTAGAAGTAGGTGCTACAATTTCTAAAGGAGATCCCGTTTGTGTAATAGAAGCTATGAAATTATTTAACGAAATTGAATCAGAAGTTTCAGGAAAAATTATCAAAATTTTGGTTGATGATATGTCACCGGTTGAGTTTGACCAACCTTTATTTTTAGTAGATCCGTCTTAATTTGAAAAAATGTAATCATTTGAATTCATTTTCAAATTTTCACTCGAGGCTTAGCTGAACTGAGCGAAGCTAAATTGTTTAATTTTCAAATTAAAATCTATGTTTAAAAAAATATTAATTGCTAATCGAGGAGAAATTGCACTGCGTGTAATTAGAACCTGTAAAGAAATGGGTATCAAAACCGTAGCGGTTTATTCTACGGCAGATGCAGAAAGCCTGCATGTAAAGTTTGCAGATGAAGCGGTTTGTATCGGTCCACCGCCAAGTAATTTGTCTTACTTAAAAATGTCAAATATTATAGCGGCGGCTGAAATTACAAATGCTGATGCTATTCACCCCGGTTATGGTTTCTTATCTGAAAACGCTAAGTTTTCTAAAATTTGCCAAGAGCATGGTATAAAATTTATTGGAGCTTCTCCGGAAATGATTGACAGAATGGGAGACAAAGCTTCAGCAAAAGCAACCATGAAAGCGGCCGGAGTTCCTTGTGTCCCTGGTTCTGAAGGTTTGTTGGAATCTTTTGAACAAGCGGCTCAAATAGCTAAAGACATGGGTTATCCTGTCATGCTTAAAGCAACTGCCGGAGGCGGCGGAAAGGGAATGCGTGCAGTTTGGAAAGCAGATGAACTTCAAAAAGCATGGGAAAGTGCTCGTCAGGAATCAGCTGCTGCATTCGGTAATGACGGAATGTATATGGAGAAATTAATTGAAGAGCCACGTCATATAGAAATTCAGGTTGTAGGGGATGCTTATGGAAAAGCATGTCACCTTTCAGAAAGAGATTGTTCAGTACAACGTCGTCATCAAAAATTAACGGAAGAAACTCCTTCTCCATTTATGACGGACGAATTGCGTGAAAAAATGGGTGAAGCTGCTGTTAGAGCGGCTGAATTCATTAAATATGAAGGTGCTGGAACAGTTGAGTTTTTGGTGGATAAAAACAGAAACTTCTATTTCATGGAAATGAATACCCGTATTCAAGTGGAACATCCTATTACGGAACAGGTAATTGATTACGATTTGATTCGCGAACAAATATTAGTGGCTGCCGGTGTGCCAATTTCAGGTAAAAATTATTTGCCACAATTGCACTCAATCGAATGTCGTATTAATGCGGAAGATCCATATAATGATTTTAGACCTTCACCGGGTAAAATTACGGTACTACATGCACCGGGAGGACACGGAGTTCGTTTAGATACACACGTTTATGCAGGATATAGTATTCCGCCTAATTATGATTCAATGATTGCTAAATTGATAACTACTGCTCAAACCAGAGAAGAAGCAATCAGTAAAATGAAACGGGCCTTAGATGAGTTTTATATCGAAGGAATTAAAACAACTATTCCTTTTCACCGCCAATTAATGGATGAACCGGATTATGTTGCCGGAAACTATACCACAAAATTTATGGAAAGTTTTAAAATGAACGATCCGGAATAAATAAGAAAATCCCAAGTTCTCACTTGGGATTTTTATTTTAGTATTATTTCTTTTTCTACAATGTTTCTTTCAACCAGCCAAAAAATTCTCGTTGCCAAACCAAAGCATTTTGTGGTTTAAGTACCCAATGGTTTTCTTCAGGGAACAACATAAATCGGCTTTTTATTCCACGTAATTGAGCTGCTTGAAAAGCTTCTTGTCCTTGTCCAATGGGCACACGATAATCTTTGCCTCCCTGAATAATTAAAATAGGAGTGTCCCATTTTGAAACTAAATTAATCGGATTGAATTGCGTATAAGTTTTTTGAGCAACAGAATTATCTTTTTCCCAATAAGGACCGCCACTATCCCAGTCTGTAAAAAAAACTTCTTCGGTGGTGCCGTACATACTTTGCAAATTGAAAACACCACAATGCGAAATAAATGTTTTAAAGCGTTTATTGTGTATTCCGGCCAAATAGAAAACAGAATAACCACCATAACTCGCACCTACAGCACCAAGTCTTGATTTGTCAACATAGGACTCTTTGGAAACATCATCAATGGCAGATAAATAATCATCCATCACTTGACCACCCCAATCTTTACTGATTTGTTCATTCCATGCGACACCATGTCCAGGCATTCCTCTTCGGTTTGGTGCCACAATAACATAACCTTGCGAAGCCATTAAAGAGAAATTCCAACGGAAGGAATAACTTTGTGTTAAAGCACTTTGTGGCCCGCCTTGACAATATAAAAGGGTGGGGTATTTTTTTGTTTTATCAAAATTAGGAGGAAGAATTACCCAAACCAACATTTTTTTACCGTCGGTTGTGGTTACATATCTTTTTTCATAAGTAGGTAAAGACATTTTAGCATAGGCTTTGTCATTTACTTCGGTTAATTTTAACCAAGCATTTTTCTTTAAATCATAAGAATAAATTTCTTTAGAATGATTCATGTCTGTTCGGGTTACAATGATTTTATCTCCGGTGAATCCAACCAAATCATTCACGTCAAAAGTACCGGTTGTAATTTGACGAACCATTACAGCTATTCGGGTTAAGCCGGGAAAGTTAACTTCAAATAATTGTTTTGTACCATCCACAGCGGCGGTAAAATAGATTTTTTTACTATCAGGACTCCATTTGAAACCATCTACTGTTCCGTCCCAATTGGCAGTTAAGTTCATGTCCATTCCTTTAAATCGAACAATGATATCATTTTTATCAGCTTCATAACCATCACGTTTCATTTGTAACCAGGTCAAATCGCCGTTAGGGGAAAAGAGGGGATTTGTATCGTATCCTAAATTAGATTCAGTTAGATTTTTGGTTGTTTTGTTTTCTAAATTATACTCATATAAATCAGTATTTGTCGATGTGGCATAGGCAGTTCCTGATTTCTTTTTACAAACGTAAATGATACTTTTTCCGTCTGGTGACCAAGTGAAATCTTCGTCCCCACCAAATGGTTTTTGGGGAGAATCATAAGGCTCTCCTTTCATGATGTCAATGGCAACAGATTTGTCATCTCCATTCGCATCGGCATAAAAAACATGATTATGATTTCCATCATTCCAAGTATCCCAATGGCGATAATCTAATCCGTTATAGACTTGAACATTTGATTTTTCAAGTTCAGGATAGAGGTCTTTACCCAATATTTTTTCAAGTTTAACTTCTTTGTTGGAAAGCAAATATTTTCCGTCGGGGGAAAGGTTTTTATCAGTCAAAAGTTCTTTAGTTTCAGGAATTTCGGTTGCAAAACCACCATTCACAGAAATGCTGTAAAATTTAGAATCAGATTTATTTTCCTCTACCGAAGGTACAGAAACTTTGTAAATCACATTTTTTCCATCTTTAGAAATGCCTAAAGCAGAAACTCTTCCAAGTTTCCAGAGTAATTCCGGGGTTAAAATTTGTTGTGCTGAAACGGACGATGCTCCCATTATAAAAGCGAGGATTAAAATTATTTTTTTCATTGTATTTGATTTTCAAAGTATAAAAGTAACTATTTTTTTTCCATAAAAAAAGCCACCTCAACGAGATGGCTTAGATTTATAAATGAATTACTTATTGTTTGATAAACCTCTTCACAGCAGAAGTTTCATTGTCTGACACTTCTAATAAATAGGTTCCGGAAGCAAGATTTGAAACTAAAACTGTTTTGTTTTCAATTTTTCCCTGAGCAATCACTTGACCCAATAAATTCAAGATTTTATAAGTTGTAAATTGCGTTTCAGCATCAATATGAACTAAATCTCCTTTAATTGGATTTGGATATAAGGTAAATGACTCTTTAGAAACAGGTTCTAAAACAATTTCCTGTTCTCCTCTGGCTGTGGCAACTATGTTTACCGTATAATCTTCAACTTCTCCGTAAGAGAATGTTTCACAATAAGTTGGAGAAGCGTTATATTTCATAGAAATACGCATTCTGGTTGAACCAATTAATGCTGTTGTAGGTACAGTAAAACTTCTGGTTATTGGAGTTGTTTTAGTTTTAGTAACGTTTACAACTTGTTCCCCACTATCAGCAAAATCACCATCTCGGTTATAGTCTATCCAAACGCGGTAACCTTCACTATAAACAGTTCCTGTCCAAGCGGGTGTAATGGTGATAGAATTACTTGTTCCTCTCACTAAATTAGTAGATAGTGCAGTAAAGTTTCCGTAACCACTGTTGTTTCCTGATAAATTATTGATAGTTCCCAACTGAACACGGTTAATGTATTCATCTGCAGTACTATTTCCTTGAGAAGCACAATACGTAACAGTTGAGACAGCTAATGTAGTTACATTAACGGCATTACTGGCAACAGAAACATTTCCGGCAGCATCTTTGGCTATAACAGTAAAGGAATAAGTTGTTGAAGCAGTCAATCCTGAAACGGCATAAGTAGTTGAAGCGGTTGAACCAAGTAAGGTTGTGCCTCTATAAACATCATAACCGGTTACGGCAACATTATCAGTTGCTCCTGACCAAGATAAATTGGTGGTAGTTTGTGTTGTTCCTGACGCTGACAAAGTTGGAGCGGTTGGAGCGGTTGTGTCTGCAACTGTTGCAAGAGTTGTCACACTAACGGCATTACTGGCAACGGAACTATTTCCGGCAGCATCTTTGGCTATAACAGTAAAGGAATAAGTTGTTGAAGCAGTTAATCCTGAAACGGCATAAGTCGTAGAGGCTGTTGAGCCAAGTAAAGTTGTGCCTCTGTAAACATCATAACCGGTTACGGCTACGTTATCAGTTGCTCCTGACCAAGATAAATTGGTAGTAGTTTGTGTTGTCCCAGATGCAGCTAAAGTAGGAGCAGTTGGAGCAACAGTATCTGAAGAGCCTGCTGTAATTGTAAAGTTTGTATTGGAAACATCAAAGAAAATATGATTGGTTCCTTTTACCATTATTCTATTTTGTGTCCCGGCAGTATTTGGAATGGTCACTGCTTGTGTACCATCATTCGGAGTGGCTGCAAGCAATGTATTCCAGGTATTTCCACCATCTGTAGATAATAAGATGTCAACATTGGCACAATTCACACCATTAGCAGTAGTTCCGGCAACGGCCCATGTAATGGTTTGTGTACTTCCTCCTGCGTAGGAAACAGCTGTATTTGGAGAATTAACAGTAAAAGGTCCGGCAGTAGCATTAACAGTTACAACCATATCATCACTATTGTTTCCTGAATCTCCGGCTCGGTTGTCACGAACGGTTAATCTAAAATTAAATGTTCGGGCAACAGAAGGTAAAGCTTCTACTAAAATTTCTGTCCCCGAAGTAGTTGTTGCTCCGGTTAAAACAGATTGCATTCTAGGGAAATACCTTGTTGGAGAAGTTGATGAATTGTATGATCTGAAATTTGGACCAGCGGTTTTTGTAGCACTTGGTGTAGTAGTAGTGGAGGTTCCGGCATCCATTTGTTCCCAATTATAAGTAAGAACATCTCCGTTTGCGTCAGTTCCGGTTCCGGTTAACATGAAAGGAGTGCTTTTTGGCACTGTATAATCTAATCCTGCATTCGCAGTAGGAACAGCATTTCCAGTGGAAGTATTCGTCTGACAGGTTTTAGCTTTTACATTATTAGTAACTTGTTGGATACTGATAGCATGAAAATAGGCATCGGAATGAGGTTGAACATCTTTCGTAGTAATTCCGGCATAACCCATAATAGTAGAACCACTTCCCGGTTCCATTTGAGCTCCGGTTCCTGATTCATTGCTGAATGTGAAAGTGTGATTGGCTCCAAATTGATGACCTAATTCATGGGCAACATAATCAATATCAAAATTATCTCCTGATGGAATTCCGTCCGCCGGAGAAGTATAACCACTGCCTTTTGAACCATTAACACAAACACATCCGATACAGCCTGCATTTCCACCGCCGCCGGTCGCACCAAATAAATGACCTACATCATAATTAGCTTCCCCAATAACGGAAGTTAAAGTTGATTGTAATTGTGAATTCCAATTCGACATACTCGAAGAAGCAGAATAAGGATCGGTAGAAGCACTGGTATAAATAACCAAATCAGTATTGGCAATTAAGACCATACGAACAGCAAAATCTTTTTCAAAAACACCATTTACGCGAGTCATAGTATTGTTAATTGCGGCTAAAGCTAAAGCTTTTGTGCCACCAAAATATGCAGTATATTCACCGGTTACCGACATCGCTAAACGAAAGGTTCTCAATAGGCTATCATCAGCATTTGGGCGTAATGCAGAAGGGTCAACTTGATTTTGAACTTGGTCTATTATAGCACATTCAAAAGGAGAAAAGTTTTTCACTTTATCCGCTTTTTTATAAACAGAATAGGTAGTTAAATCTGCTGAAAGCGGCTCAATAAACACGGCTGATTTTCCGGCATTCAATTGCATCGATTTAAATCCAAGTGGTGAAATACTGAAGTATAATGTAGAAGTAGGATTATCTATTCCAATTCCGATATACGATTTAATTTCAGGATAATTAGCCGCTAATTCAGGAGCCATGATAGAATTTTCATAAACACTGAAACGTTCCATTGCACCTTCTGCATTGGGGAAGGAAATAATCGTTCCTCCTTTAGAGTTGGCAAATCGTTGAGGAGATGTAGAAAGAGCATTTTTTATCCCGTTTACATCTAATTCAAATACGTTGTTTTGCGGAAGTTGCATTTTACTTTCTAAAAGTTCAGAAGTACTTTTTAAAGTAGAGGCTTTCCAAAAAGAGTTTTTCTCTTGAGCAAAAGAAAAACTCACACTTGCTACAAGAGCAATCGTAAGTAATTTAAGCTTCATAAAATGTGGTTAATTAGTTAATTAAAATCAAATGTAAAATATTTTTCATGCAGATAATCGGCACAAAAACATATTTATTAACAATTTGTGTCCTAAACCACAAAAAATATAACAAAATGGTAAGGTTAAAGTTAAAATGATGGTAAGTCATAATTTATTATTCAGGAGATAACGTTATTTTTTTCTATTTTTAAAATAAAAAGTACATTTATAAAAATTTATTGAGAATGCAATTTAGTTTTTGGGAGCTTAAAAATTGGTTTACAAAAGTTGACTACACCATTGTGGGCAGTGGAATTGTAGGCTTGCATTGTGCCTTACAGTTGCGTGATAAATTCCCCTCGGCTAAGATTTTAATCCTTGAAAAAGGGGTTTTACCACAAGGAGCAAGTACTAAAAATGCAGGTTTTGCCTGTTTTGGATCTGTTTCCGAAATTGTAGATGATTTGCGTTCACATACCGAAGAAGAAGTCTTGCAACTGGTTCAAAAACGTTGGAATGGATTACAATTACTTCGTAAACGAATTGGAGATGAAGTGCTGGATTTGAAACCTTTTGGAGGGTATGAACTTTTTTTAAAAGAAGAGGAATCTACCTACCATGAATGTTTGCAACAACTTCCTTTTATCAATGAGCTACTGAAACCGTTATTTAAAAACGAGGTTTTTTCAAAAGAAGTTAATTGTTTTGCTTTTCAAGGAATTCATGACTGTGTTTTATTCAATCCCTATGAAGCACAGATTGACACCGGAAACATGATGCAATACCTCCTGAAATTGGCTATTCAACAGGATGTTTTAATTTTAAATCAACAAACAGTAACCTCTTATGTTGAAAAAAGGGAAGGAGTAGAAGTGGTTTTGGGCGATTTTTCTTTTTCTACCAATAAACTCCTCTTTGCAACCAATGGTTTTGCGGGTGAAATAACAAAGGGCGAAGTAAAACCGGCACGGGCACAAGTACTCATTACAAAGCCAATTCCTAATTTAGAAATTAAGGGAACGTTTCATTTAGATAAAGGATATTATTATTTTAGAAATTTCGAAAATAGAATTTTACTTGGAGGCGGAAGAAACCTGGATTTTGAAGGAGAAACAACAACAAGTTTAGACCAAACAGAACGAATCCAAAACAAATTAGAACAATTATTAACAAATGTAATTTTACCCAATCAATCTTTTGAAATTGAACAGCGATGGAGCGGAATCATGGGAGTGGGGAAGCAAAAAAAACCTATTGTGAAACAACTTGCTGAACATGTTTATTGTGGTGTTCGTTTGGGTGGAATGGGTGTAGCAATTGGAAGTAGCATAGGAAAAGAATTAGCAGATTTAATTAAGCAATAATTATGATAAAAAAAATACTCCGTTTTCTTTGGAAAGCAGCTTTATGGTTTTTTGGAATTTCCATCTTTATGGTTATTCTATACAAATTTGTTCCGGTTCCCTTCACGCCTTTAATGGCTATACGGGCTGTTGAACACAAAATGGACGGTAAACCAATGACGTGTAGCCACGATTGGGTTCCAATTGAAGAGATTTCACCTAATCTTCAAAAAGCGGTAATCGCCAGCGAAGATGCCAATTTTCTAACGCACAAAGGTTTTGATTTTGAAGCGATTGAAAAAGCAATGGAAGACAATGAGAAAGGAAAAAAAATCAAAGGGGGAAGCACGATTTCGCAACAAACCGCCAAAAATGTTTTCTTATGGCAAGGAAGAAGTTATCTCCGAAAAGGATTAGAAGCCTATTTTACGGTACTAATCGAACTCATTTGGGGAAAAGAACGAATCATGGAAGTTTATCTCAATAGTATAGAAATGGGTGATGGCGTTTATGGGGCCCAAGAAGCTTCAAGGGTTTGGTACCATAAAGACGCCAAAAAATTAACTCGAATGGAAGCCGCCGGGATAGCTGCTATTTTACCTAATCCACGAAAGTTTAAAGCCAGTAATTCATCCGCCTATATCAATAGAAGAAAAGCAAGAATAAGTAGGTATATTGGTTACATAGAATTAAACTATTAAAAAAATGCCTTTCATTAGAAAGGCATTTTTTTGATAATTTGCGTTACTTTTTAAGTTCTTTTATCCCCATACTATACAATGTAAATGCCTGAACATCGGCATTTTCTTCTATTGTTTTCGAAATGGGTTTTCCGGCTCCGTGACCTGCATTGACATCAATTCTTATCAACACAGGATTTTCTCCCGCTTGTTTGGCTTGTAACTCGGCAGCAAATTTAAAACTGTGTGCCGGTACAACGCGATCGTCATGGTCACCGGTTGTTACTAAAGTAGCCGGATATTTCACTCCTTTTTTCACATTGTGAACAGGGGAATAATTTTTTAAATAGGAAAACATTTCTTTACTGTCATTGGCGGTACCATAATCATAAGCCCAACCGGCTCCGGCCGTGAAGGTATGATAACGTAGCATATCCAAAACACCAACGGCTGGCAAAGCAACCTTCATCAAGTCTGGTCTTTGAGTCATGACGGCACCAACTAATAAGCCTCCATTGGAACCACCCCGAATGGCTAAATAATCAGAAGAAGTATATTTTTGAGCAATCAAGTATTCACCGGCAGCAATAAAATCGTCAAAAACATTTTGCTTTTTTTGTTGCGTTCCGGCATCATGCCATTTTTTGCCATATTCACCACCACCTCTTAAATTTGCTACTGCATAAATCCCTCCGTTTTCCATCCAAACAGCATTGGCAACACTGAAATTTGGAGTAATACTCACATTAAAACCACCATAGCCATAAAGGATAGTTGGATTTTTACCGTCTAATTTTAATCCTTTTTTATGGTTAATAATCATTGGGATTTTTGTTCCGTCTTTTGAAGTATAAAAAACCTGTTTGCTTTCATAATTGTCGGAATTGAAATCTACTTTGGGCTTTTCATATACTTTTGAAGTTCCGCTTTTGGGGTCAAAAGAATAAATTGTGCCCGGGGTTAAATAATTTGAAAAGGAAAAATACAATTCGGTTTCTGTTTTTTTACCTCCAAATCCGCCGGCAGATCCAATGCCGGGTAAACTGATTTCACGAACTAATTTTCCGTCATAATCATATTGTTTTACTTGCGAAATAGCATCTTTCATGTAATTAGCAAAAAGGTATCCTGCTCCGGTAGTGGGAGACAAAACATAATCTGTTTCAGCAATACAATCTTTCCAGTTTTCAGGAGTTGGATTTTTAAAATCTACAGTGACAACTTTTTGATTTGGAGCATTCAAATTGGTCACAATAAACAGTTTGGTTCCTATATTGTCAATGATGTAATTATTACTGTCAAAATTAGCAACGATGGTTTCAAGTTTGCTGTTTGGGTCATTTAAATCTCTAATATACAATTCGTTTCCGGTAGTGGAATTAGCCGCCGTTATAATCAAATAATGTTGATCTTCAGAAATAGCTCCGCTTATATACCTTCTTTTTTCATTCAAACCAAATACTATTTTGTCTTCTTTTTGTGTTGTTCCCAGTTTGTGGTAATATAATTTGTGTTCGTCCGTTTTGGCTGAAAGTTCACTGCCTTCCGGTTTGTCATAGCTCGAATAAAAGAACCCGTCGTTTCCTAACCAGGCTATTCCACTGAATTTTACATCAACAATAGGAGATTCTAATACTTTTTTTGAAACGGCATCCATGATGATGATTTTGTTCCAATCGCTTCCTCCTTCTGAAATGGAGTAAGCCATCAACGAACCGTCTTTAGAAAAGGATATATCAGCCAAAGAGGTGGTGCCGTCAGTGGCAAATGTATTGGGGTCTAAAAAGAGTTCTTCTTTCCCGGATTTATCTTTTCGGTATATAACCGATTGATTTTGTAAACCGTTATTTCGGTAAAAATAAGTGTAATTTCCTTCTTTGAAAGGAGCAGAAATACGTTCGTAATTCCACAGTTTCTCTAATCGCTCTTTAATTTGATTTCGAAAAGGAATTTGAGAAAGGTAGCCAAATGTAACTTCGTTTTGGGCCTTTACCCACGCACCTGTTTCTGCTGAACGGTCGTCTTCTAACCAACGATAAGGGTCGTTCACATCAGTGCCAAAATAAGTGTCTTTCACCACTTCCTTTTTTGTTTCTGGATAGGCAAACGAAGAAGAGGTAGGTTGTGCATTTACTGAAATAACACAAACTATTGCAAACATAGGAATGATTTTTTTCATTTGTAAATAAATTGATATTTACAAATGTAACCAAACAAATGATACGATTTAGTTAAAAAGGGGCTTGTATTTTGGCCACAATTTATACATTAAAATCCCATTAATAACGGCAACTAATAAAGCTCCGCTAATACCGGGGATATCCAGAAACAAATGAAATAATAAGATATTGACTGAAATTGGAGCTAAAACAACAAGAGCAAAAGCCACCCATTTATTGGTAAGAAGTAAAAGACCAATAAGAATTTCCAAGACACCAACTACCTGAAGTACATAACCGGTTGTTGCTAGGGAAGTAATAAAACTAGCCGCATTTTCAGGTAATTCAGGTGCGGGAATAAAGTTTAAAAATTTGTTTAAGCCAAAAACCAGTAGGATAACACCTAAGAGCAAACGCATTAAGTAAGTAAATCTTGAATTCATAGAAAATGTATTTTGGTTAGTAAATAGGTATTAAAATAACTAAATTAGTAAAAAATAATATATAAAACTCACAAAATGAAATAAAAAAAACCAAACTGCTTAAAAAGAGTTTGGTTTTTCAACACGGTTTATTTCAAAATTTATTGAATTGTTAAAGGAAAAATAGCCAGAGCATCTGTAGCTCCACCGGCATTGATGATATCTCCTGCTGCCACTCCGGTTGCTGTTTTATTCGGTAAATGAATTAAAGTAACAACAAATGTTCCGCTTGTAGCATTGTTTGCAGACGTTGTTAAAGTGAATTGAAGCCCAATAGGATTGCCGTTAGCATCGGTATTTGCTGAATGATAGGCAACCGTTCCAATAGTGGAGGCCAACTGATAAAATACTTGATGTTCAGTTCCTTCTTCCTGCACTTCTTCTGTAATTTCATCAGTAGGATTATTCAATTCATTCAAGAAACGGGTAGCCCCTGCATAGGTTGTTCCCGCAACTAAATCACCTGTAACGGTTATCATGGGAGCGTTGGGGCCATCACCATCTAAATCTCTTGCGGTTAAAGTAATTGTTTGACCACCACCGGTCAGGGTAGTAATAACTGTTGTAATTAATTCTTCTTCATTCACGGGAGAATCATCATTGCTACAAGAGGTCAGGGTAATCAGGATTATGGCAAAGGCCATCATTTTTAGATTTTTCATTTTGTTAGATTTTTAATAATTAAATTTTAATTGTAGTTGAATGTTTCTTCCCGTTTCATCCGCAAAAAAACGTTGCCGGTTCAAATAGTCCCGGTAAGAAATGTTTAAAATATTTTGAACAGAAAAAGCAAGGGTAGTCAAAATTTTAGGAAACAATTTCACTTTCATTTCGGAATAAAAGTTAAAAAGTTGATAACCATCTGGAGGTGTGCTGATGTCAACGGTCACAGGTGTCAATTCGCCATCAACAAGAATAGTGGCGTCAAAATTGTAATCGGGGTAGCGATTTTGTTGAAAAACCAACTCGTACTGTAACTCCAATACCAACTCGTTCCAGGCTGATTTTTTATATTGAACTGACGTGGAAAGGTTTAAAGGAGGCATATCAATCAAAGGTTGATTTTCGATTAAATTTTCTCCATTGACATAAGCTATTGAAAAAAGATGTTTCCAAGTAGGGTTAATTTGCCATTGACTCCGTAAATCAATTCCCCATAATCGGGCATCAGTCTGTTGGTATTCCCAAACCGGAAAAGCCCCTCTTATCGTTGTTTCGAAATCAACAGGTTTCAGAAACATGAAGTTAGAAATCCAATGAAAATAGGGATTAAATTCAACGGACACCGCATTCCATTTTTTCAAGAGAGAAGTAGAATATTTAATCGACTTTTCTTGTTGCAAACGCAAATCACCCAATTCAATTTGACCGGTAGAATGATGTAAGCCATCACTGAAAAACTCAGATGGATTCGGATTTCTATTGGAAAGGCTGAGGTTGTTTAACCAAATCCAATCAGAAGTGTACGCTTTACGAATACCGAAACTCCCTGAAAAATTATGAAAAGTAAAACGTGGCTTGGTGAGCCATTGATTTCCAACTTCACCAATAATAAAATCAGCAAAATCAGCATCATAGTCACGTTCTTCCCAACGGGATTTTTGATAATATTTAGTAGCTTCAATGGTAGAAAAATCATAGCGAACACCCATTTCTAGAGCTAAATCTTCATGTATTTGATAGTTACCAACCCCATAAAGTCCGCCATCAAATTTAACATAGGAAGGAATTAAGGGTCTTACATCCGTTTTCGGATTGGCAAAATTGTTTTGATAAAGAGCATTGATACCGGTTTTTAAAGTCCATTTTTCCCATGCTTTTTTATAATCTGTTTGAAGCGTATGAGTTGCCAATTCTAAATCTAAAGCTGCTTTGTTGGCATTGTCAGTTCTTCGCAAATCATACTCTTGCCGATGGTTGAACTGAAAGGAATAGAAAGTTGATAGAGAACTGGAATCATCAATTTTTTGTTTGTAATTCAACTTTGCCAAATGATGCTCTACCTTTTGTTTTGGGTTGATGATGGCATAAGTAAAATCATTAATTACATTGGGAACCTGATTTTCTATCGAATTATACAAATCATTCGCATTACCAATGTGTGAAGCACTTAATATCCCTATTTCAGCATGGTAAAAACTGTAAAAGGCCAAAACTTCATACTCCTTTTTTACAAAGGAAATATCTCCCGAAAAATTAAATTCACGATTTCCGGTATTGGATAAAACATAATCAGGAGCTTCCTTATCGCCTAAATATTTAAAAGTACTCAAGGCATTCCACCGCCATCCGGTCGGCTTTCCTTGGTGAATGCTTGAACTGATTACGCCACCGCGTCCATTAGAAAGACCACTCAAAATAGTTTTTCCGAAAAGGGTGTCTTTTGTCACCGTAAGGGGTTCTATTATAACTAATCCGCCCACTGCATCACCACTATATTGTAATCCGGAAGCTCCTTTAATGACGGTTATTTTCCCGGCAGCGTTGATGTCAAAATTTGGAGCATGCTCAGCTCCCCATTGTTGATCTTCTAATCGAACTTGATTGGAAAAAATCGGAACCCGACTACTGTGCAATCCATTAATCATCGGTTTGATAATACTGCTCCCGGTTTTTAAAAGGGAAACACCCGATACTTCTTTGAGAGCTTCTGCCAAGGTTTGACTGCTGCTTCTTTCAATTCTTTCCGTATTGATTTGCTGCACACTAATACTGTTACTGACTTTTGTAGAAGTTTGTTTGACCGTGACTTCCTTCAAAGTAGTTTCAGATGGAGTAAGTTTGACATTCAAAATATAATCTTCTTTTATGTTAAGGAGTGTGTCACAGGTTTTGTATCCTAAATAGGAGATATAAACCCGCAATTCACCTTTAGGCAAACCCTTGATTTCGTATTCGCCAATAGGATCACTGGCTACATTTTTGTAGTTAGTGTGGACATGGCTTCCTGATAAAGGTTGGTTTTTTTCATTGGTGATTTTTCCACGTAACGTGAATTGCCCAAAACCTGAAAAACCAAAACATAACAAGAAGAAAAGAGTAATAAAATACCGCATTTTTCTGGTTCAAAAAATTATAAACACTGACAATCATTCGTTCTTGGAACAAATGATTATATTTTAGTTTCGATAATTTTAAACGGTTGGCGGACCTCGGTATGAAAAAAGAGAACCTGAAAAGGTAGAAATTTGTGCTTGTTCCTGAACCAAATACGGAACAGGTTTAATTGGGAAATCAAATCGATGAGTTAATACATCCGGTTTGATATAAAACCAAAAATGAAAATCGCAAACAGAACAATCATCGTCGGTGTGTTGATGTGAAAAACCATCATGTGCATGATGACAAACTTCAGTTTTATCAAAATAATCAGCTACTAAATGTCGGTACGTATGCAACGATTGAAACAGTATTGTAAACAATACCGCCATCATTAAATAGAGGTTGACTATAGCTATTTTTTTCTTCATCAACAGCAAAGATAGCAAAAAAGCCCCTGAAAAGGAGCTTAAATTACTTTTAATCTTTTGTTAAACTAGTTTGTTAGCGACCAAATACTCTGCAATTTGAATGGTATTGGTTGCCGCTCCTTTACGTAAATTATCCGCCACAATCCACATGTTTAGGGTGTTGGGCTGACTTTCATCACGACGAATTCTACCTACGAAAACATCGTCTTTGCCTTGAGCATAAATGGGCATTGGATAGGTTTTGGTATCCAAATTATCTTGAACGGTAACGCCGGCAGTGTTGTGTAAAATCGAACGAACTTCATTCACATCAAAATCATTCGAAAATTCTATATTCACGGCTTCACTGTGTCCGCCGACTACCGGAATTCGAATAGCGGTTGCGGTCACGGCAATGCTTCTATCGCCCATAATTTTTTGGGTTTCACGAACCAATTTCATTTCTTCTTTGGTGTAGCCGTTGTCTTCAAAAACATCGCATTGGGGTATAGCGTTACGGTGAATCGGGTAAGGATAAGCCATTTCGCCTTTCACACCCGCATATTCATTTTCTAATTGTTGAACAGCTTTTACACCTGTTCCGGTAATAGATTGATATGTTGAGACAATTACGCGTTTAATGGTGTATTTTTTATGAAGCGGGGCCAAAACCATCACCATCTGAATGGTAGAACAGTTAGGATTAGCTATGATTTTATCGTCTTTGGTTAATTCGGAAGCATTGATTTCCGGAACCACTAGTTTTTTAGTCGGATCCATTCGCCAAGCGGATGAATTGTCGATGACGGTTGTGCCAACTGCTGCAAATTTTGGAGCCCAAGCTAAAGATGTTTCTCCTCCGGCAGAAAATAAAGCAATATCCGGATGCAAATCAACCGCTGTTTGTAAACCTACTACTTTATAGTTGGTTCCTTTAAAATCGATTTCTTTACCAACTGACTTTTCTGAAGCAACCGGAATTAACTCCGTTATCGGAAAATTTCTTTCGGCCAAAACCTGAAGCATAACTTCGCCAACCATTCCGGTAGCACCAACTACTGCAACTCTCATGTGTGAATTTTTAGATTTGAATTGCAAAAATATAGAATATTCATTGGAAATAGATTGGTTTCACAAAATTTTGATTTTTTGTAAAAAAAAGACTCCCGCTTTTAACGGGAGTTTAGTTAGAATATATAATGTAGCGGAACGACTATTTTTTCAATAAATCTCTAATCTCAGCTAATAATTCTTCTTGTGTTGGTCCGACTGGTGCAGCAGGTGCTTCCACTTTTGGTTTTTTCATTTTGTTGTAGGCTTTGATAATCATAAACATGACAAACCCAACAATAACTAAGTTAACTAAGGTGTTAACCCATGCTCCCCATCGGATTGCTACCTCCGGAACGGCTGCAACACCTTCCGATTCAACAACAGCAGCTTGTAAAACAACTTTCATTTCAGAAAAATCAACACCGCCGGTTAACATACCTACTATTGGCATAACAATATCATTTACAAAACCATTAACCACAGCCCCAACGGCTCCGGCCATGATTACAGCTACGGCAAATTCAATCACATTGCCGGTCATAATAAAATTCTTAAATTCTTTGAACATAATAATTAGGTTTTAAAAGGTTTGTTAAAACGAAGTTAGTTAAAATTTTAACAGTTGCAATAAATTTTTTATTCTCTGTAAAAAATTCTTTTTACCCGTTGTGAAATTCCGGTCAGAATTTCATAAGGAATAGTGCCTAATTTTTCAGCCATCATGCTCACACTGGGGTTGTCGCCTAAGATAATAACTTCATTTCCTTCCACACAGGGTATTTCAGTTACGTCAACCATTAACATGTCCATGCAAATACTGCCTACAATAGTAGCCTTTTGATTGTTTATCATGACATAGCCAATCCCATTTCCCCAACTTCTTCTGATTCCATCAGCATAGCCAATCGGAATCGTGGCAATTTTGGTTTCTCTCTCCGCAATAAATCTTCGACCGTAGCCAACGCTTTCTCCTTTTTGAATGGTTCTGATTTGGGAAATAATGGATTTTAAGGTGCCTACATTTTCCAAGTAAAGTTGTTCCTGAGGGTCATTAGAAATTCCATAAAGACCAATCCCTAATCGAACCATGTCAAATTGTGCTTGCGGATAATTGGATATTCCTGAAGTATTTAAAATATGCCGAATCGGACTAATTTCTAATTCCTTACAGATAGAGGTAGAAATACGGTTGAATTTTTCAATTTGCTCCAAAGCAAATTCGTGGTGTGTTAAATCATCACTCGTCGCCATGTGAGACAGAATACTTTTTACCTGAACCGTTTTGCAATTTTTTAGAATCGTTAGTAATTCTTCTAAATGAATTTCATCAAAACCTAACCGGTGCATGCCGGTATCAATTTTGAGGTGAATCGGATAATTTTTAAGAAGTTTTTGCTTGGCAATTTTTAAAAAAGCATTTAATCCTTTCAAACTGTAAATTTCCGGTTCTAAATGATGTTGAATAATAGCTTCAAAACTCGTAGTTTCCGGATTCAAAACCATAATTGGTAAATGAATTCCATTACTTTTCAACGCAATTCCCTCGTCGGCAAAAGCTACACCTAAATAATCAACGTTGAGGTATTCTAATAATTTGGCTATTTCTAAACCACCGTTTCCATAACTGAAGGCTTTGACCATCACCATCATTTTGGTGTCGGAGTTGAGTTTGGCCTTATAAAAATTTAAATTATGTGAAAGGGAGTTTAGATTAATTTCTAATACGGTTTCATGTGTTTTTTCTTCTAATAAGGAAACAATTTCTTCAAAATGAAAGTTTCGGGCTCCCTTGATTAAAATGGTTTCATTTTCAAAAGTTAAACTGTCAAAATGGGCTAAAAAATCGGCTTGTGAGCCAAAAGTTATCCCGTTTAAGAATTTGGATTTATACTGGGAAATGGTTTCACCGATGCCAATTACACGGCTGATTTTATTGGAAATAATCATTTGCGAAACACGGGAATATAATTCATCATTCTCCAATCCACTTTGAAAAATATCGGATAGGATAAGCGTTTTTTTATGGTGCTGTTTTTGATTCTCTAAGAAGTCTAATGCGATTTTTAACGATTGAAAATCAGAACTGTAACTGTCATCAATCAGCATAGTGTTGTTGATGCCTTTCTTGACTTTTAACCGCATTTCGATGGGATACAACAAGGATAGTCGATTTTGAATGGTGTCAAAATCATAATTGAAATAAAATAAAACCATCAAACAATGAATTACATTTTCAATAGAGGCCTCATCTGAAAATGGAATGTTAATTTTAAAACAGGTTTCCTGATAAGTAACATTCAAGGTGGTTTGCTGATTCGTGGTTTTTGGATGTACTAAAACATCAGCTGTTTTATCACTGGAACTCCATGAAAATGTTTTAATGTCATGATTTAAAAAGGCGTCAATCGATTTGTTTTTATGATAAATCAGCACGTGAACATGCTTGAATAATTTTAATTTTTCTTTGATTTTCTGACCTAAATTTTCAAAACCTTCGTCGTGGGCTGACCCAATATTAGTTAAAATTCCAATCGTGGGTTCAATGATAGGTTCCAAATGCTCCATTTCATGAACTGTTGAAATTCCGGCTTCAAAAATCCCTAAGTTATGTTGCTCATTTATGCCAATAACCGACAGCGGAACACCCACTTGTGAATTGTAACTTTTCGGACTGCGGATAATATTATAATCAGGACTTAATAAAAAATTTAACCATTCTTTGACGATAGTTTTTCCGTTACTTCCGGTAATACCAATCACAGGAAAATCGAATTTTTTACGATAAAAAGAAGCAAATTTTTGAAGTGCGGTTAACGTATTGTCAACTAGTAAAAAATTGACATCTTGAACAGGTTCAACTTTTTCGGAGACAATAAAATTTCGAACCCCTTTTTCAATCAACTCAGCAATATAATGATGTCCGTTGTTATTGGGACCCACCAAACAAAAAAACAAAGTCTGTTGGTTATTTTGAAGAGAGCGACTGTCGAGGGATACGTTTTCAATACTATTTTCAGAATGACTGCCTGAAAAGGAGGCATTGAGCAACGTAATAATATCTTTTATAACAAGGTTCACCGGTTAGGATTTAGGTTTGTTTGTGTTTTCCGTTTTGTGTTCCGCTTGTTCGCGAAGGGCATGATAATAGGCGGCTCTGCTTAAAGGTTCATATTCTTCCGTTTCACCTAGCATAACCAATTTATCATTATCTGCTTTTCGGAAACTGTAATTGGCTAAATTCCCGGTGCGGGTACAAACGGCGTGCACTTTAGTGACATATTCTGCTGTTGCCATCAAAGCAGGCATTGGCCCAAACGGATTTCCTTTAAAATCCATGTCTAAACCGGCCACAATCACGCGAATTCCTGAATTGGCCAAATCATTGCAAATGGTCACTATTTCATCATCAAAAAACTGAGCTTCGTCTATGCCCACTACATCACAACCTTGAGCCAAAATACGAATATTAGCAGCCGCAGGAACGGGAGTCGAACGAATTTCATTGGCATCATGAGAAACCACCATCTCATCGTGATAACGCGTATCGATGGCAGGCTTAAAAATCTCCACTTTTTGTTTAGCAAATTGAGCTCTTTTCAGTCTTCGAATAAGCTCTTCGGTCTTTCCCGAGAACATCGATCCGCAGATGACTTCAATCCAACCAAATTGTTCTTTATGATTTACGGTATTTTCAAGAAACATTTTCTACTTTTCTAGCGGTGAACAACATATTTTTATGTTATTTTGTATCAGTAACAAATTTATAAAATTCTAAACGCTATAGTCAATATAATTTTAAAAGTTATGAAGAAAAAGTTAGAAGCCGATTTAATCAGCATTGCCCACCGAGTTTTAAAATTAAAAGGCAAAGAAGATGTAATACAATTGCATCAGGAAGCTCAAAAATTATATGAAAAACTAGCCATTCTTCGTTTTTATGAAGAAAATATTAATGTATTGAAAGAGGAAATTTCTGCCGAAGAATTGGAAGAAAAATTAAATACAGTAGCCGTTGCCCAACCTATTGCGACAAAGGAAGAAGTTACAGTTGAGCCAATGCTTGTTCAAGAAGCACCTATTGAAGAAACAGTGCAAGAAGAACCAGTAGCAGAAGTACCGACTGTTGAGGAAGTAGTTTCGGAAGCAGTGGAAGAATTAACCGAAGAAGAAATTGTTCCTGAACCTGAAACAGTAGCAGCAATGGAAGAGGTGTTGGAAGAAGAAAGTAAAACAGAAACAATAGAACCTCTTTTCAATCCGATTTTTGAATTATCAATAGAGGAGGAGGAAGAGAAAACAGCTCCAAAATTAGAGCAAAAACAAATTTTGTTCGAAGACTTATTGGGCTCAGATTATAAAGAACCGGATTTTGTAAAAGTCAACGACGTTCCGAAAGAAGTGGAAAGAGCTTCAGAAATGGCCTTTGAAAAAGCGGAAGAAACTTTTGTGCCGGAAATAAAAGCGGAAGTTTTTGCGGCTAAAATGGAGCACAAAATCGCATCGTTAAACGACACTTTAATCAAAGGCATTAACATCGGACTAAATGACCGAATTGCTTTTGTAAAACATCTATTTGCCGGAAGTAACGAGGATTTTAACCGCGTGGTTTCTCAAATCAGTACCTATGATTCATTTGATGAAGCACAAAGTTTTGTAGAGGATATGGTAAAACCCGACTATAATAATTGGGAGGGAAAAGAAGATTATGCCGCTCGTTTTATGAATTTGGTAGAGAAAAAATTTGCCTAAATGTCCAAACTGTACATCGTTCCCACACCCATCGGAAACCTGGAAGACATGACTTTTAGAGCCATTAAAGTGCTCAAAGAAGTAGATTGTATCTTGGCAGAAGACACCCGAAACAGCGGGAAATTATTGAAGCATTTCGAAATTGGCACGCACATGCAAAGCCACCACATGCACAATGAACACAAAACGGTGGAAGGATTGATTAAACGATTACAGTCAGGAGAAACGATTGCTTTGATTTCCGATGCCGGAACACCGGCCATTTCCGATCCGGGTTTTTTGTTGACCAGGGCTTGTGTCGAAAATAAAATCGAAGTAGAATGTTTGCCCGGAGCAACGGCTTTTGTGCCGGCTTTAGTGAACAGCGGATTGCCTAATGATAAGTTTGTGTTTGAAGGATTCCTTCCGGATAAAAAAGGAAGACAAACCCGTTTTTTAGCCTTAGCCGACGAAGTCAGAACGATGATTTTTTATGTGTCTCCGCATAAATTAACAAAAACACTCGCTGAATTTGTAAACTATTTTGGGGCAGATAGACCGGTTTCGGTGTCCAGAGAACTGTCTAAACTTCATGAAGAAACCGTTCGCGGTACAGCCGCGGAAGTCCTAAAACACTTTGAAAATAAACCCGCTAAAGGAGAAATTGTAGTGGTGGTAGGCGGCAAATCAGTTAAATAAAAATATAACTTTTTTGATACAATAAGCTCAAAAAATAACTATAATGAAACAATTAAGTTACATTAAGAGGTTAAACAATCCCTTGATTTCTGCTTGTTGCTCGGAATTAATAAAAGCAGCGTCTGCAAATTCTCCCCATCTTTCAATAGCCTCTAGGCATTCCTGAATAAGTTGAGTCGGTTTTTTTAGATGTACATTTTTTGCGACAGCCAAAACATCGGTTAAGTTGAGATTGTCTTTTTTTCCATTGATGGTCATTTGATGTGATTTTAACCAAAAATTGGAAGGATTATAAGCAAATGTAATATCATAAGCAGGTGAAAGTGACCATTTCCCTTCCGGATTCATGAGAAATGAGATGTTTTTGGTGTGATCATCTTGGTTTCTGGCCATGATGTTAAAAACCATTCTTCGGAACAATTCTTCCATGTCGGTATAGGGCAGTTGCATTTGCCGCATTATTTGAAAGGCTTGTTCATAGGAATAGGCACCGGGCATATTGTAATCAAAGTGAGCCAATCCACACAGGGTTTGTGTGTGCGTTTTTTGATTATTAAGGCGGTCAAACCGTTTGGTCATAAAATGGGCCCGCTGATTTTCTTTTTTCAACTGACTTTCCATCATGGTTATTCCGGCTGCTTGAGCCATTAAGTAATAGGCATATTCAATGTTTCCATATCCTTTTGGATCGCCCAATTGATGATTGGTTACACCGTCAAATTTGATAAGCCAATAATCATAGCCTGCTAAACCATCTATTTGACCGGAACGGACTTCTCCGGTGGAAGGGTTGTAGGCTACAATGGCTTTTGCTCGGGCACCGCCGGCAGAACTTCCTACTTGAAGGAGGTCAGAAAATCCGTTTTCGGATTGTAAATTTGTTTTGAAGGTGGCTCGTTGGTCCAGCACTTCTCGGGCAAATTGCACTAAGGCTTCAATTTCCAAGGGGTTCGAAGGGGTGGCGAGTTGCCCGGATTCGGGCTCAAATTCCAAGGCTCCCATTCCGCGTTTGCCAATGTAACAAAGCCGGTCAACCGGATTAAAAAGTTGGGAGGAACGGCCTTGTTGAGCCAGCCATGCATCGATAACCTGATTCCCGAATTTATCCGGCAAACTATCGGCTAATAAACCGGGTAATCCTTTAAAGGTTTCATAGTTCAAAAAGGGAAAAGAATACACCCGACGACCTTTTCGGGCATCTTCGATAGGCAACATAAGGGGAGATAAATCAAACGGAAGTTTGACAAAGTCTTTATCAAACTCAAAAAAACCGACATTTTTTGATTCGTCCCAAAGGATAGCTCCTACCCGATGATTCCATATTTTTATAGCCGCTAGGGTATTCATGGTTATTTGGAAGGGGAGGCTTTTTTACGGTATTTTGCTCGTTCTTCCATTACTTTCATCGGACTGATTTCGGGCTCTTCATTCAAGTAGTTGAAGAGGTCTAATTTGCCTAAAGCCCGCATGAGCTGCACCATGGTTAACAAATTAATGGCTTGACCGGTTTCCATACGGCTGATGGTTATTCGACTTAAACCACATCGTTCTGCCAGCTCTTCTTGGGAAAGATTCTGGTTTAAACGCATTTGTTTCAAACTGGCACATAGTGTCTTTACTACTACGGCATCAGTCATCGCATACCAATTTTTATTGTAACTAGTTTGATACATAAAAGTCAATTTAACACAATAATGAAACATTTAATATACAAATATACTTCTTTTTTTCGAGTTTAACCCCCTCTCTCCCAATTTTTTCTCTCCTCAAAGTAATGGTATTAAACGAAAACACATTAAATTTGTTTCTATCATGAAATACTAACCGCCATTCAAAATTTTATACTATGCGTTGGACATTAAAAACAAAACCGGAGGCTCACCTAGTTTCATCCTTAGCCGCTCAGCTAAAGGTGGACGAGCGTATTGCTACGTTGTTGGTTCAAAGAGGAATTTCTACCTACGAGCAGGCACGTCAATTTTTCAAACCTACTTTAGCGGATTTACACAATCCATACTTGATGAAAGATATGGATAAAGCGGTCAATCGAATTGAAACAGCGATGGCGAACCAAGAGAATATTTTGGTTTTCGGCGATTATGATGTCGACGGCACTACAGCGGTCTCTTTGGTTTCGGCTTATTTAAGAAGTTATTATCCGAATGTGGCAACCTACATTCCTGACCGATACGACGAAGGCTATGGCATTTCTTTCAAAGGAATTGACTTTGCAGACGACAACGGGTTCTCGCTCATCATTGCTCTCGATTGCGGAATCAAATCAATCGACCATGTGGAATATGCTAACGAAAGAAACATTGACTTCATCATCTGCGACCACCATAGACCGGGAGATAATTTGCCTAAAGCCATTGCCGTTTTAGACCCTAAAAGAGACGATTGTTCCTATCCCTACGACGAATTATGTGGGTGCGGCGTGGGTTTCAAACTCATTCAGGCTTTAGCTCAAAACAGAGGACAATCCATAGATGACTTACTGCCGTATTTGGATTTGGTGGCTACAGCCATTGCGGCTGATATTGTTCCCATGACGGGTGAAAACCGAATTTTAGCCAAATTTGGATTAGAAGTCATTAACAAAAACCCCAGACCCGGCATAAAAGCTTTGATTCAAAACCTGAAGAAAAAAATACTGACCATAACCGATGTGGTGTTTATCATCGCTCCCCGAATTAATGCCGCCGGTAGAATTAAACACGGCAACCACGCGGTAGAATTATTAACCGAATTCAACCTGGAACAAGCCGAACAATTTGCCGCCGAAATTGAAGGGTATAACGTGGACCGAAAAGAATTGGACAAACAAATAACGGTGGAAGCTCTCGCTCAAATTGAAGAAAATCAGGAAAAAGAGAAGTTTACAACGGTTGTCTTTCACGAAAAGTGGCACAAGGGTGTCATCGGAATTGTGGCTTCCCGTTTAACAGAAACCTATTACAGACCAACCTTGGTTTTTACCAAAAGCGGCGATAAACTCGCTGCCTCAGCCCGTTCCGTGAAAGATTTTGATATTTACAATGCCTTGGAAAAATGTGCGGAACATTTAGAACAGTTTGGCGGACACATGTATGCCGCCGGCATGACCTTGAAAGAAGAAAATTATGCGGCTTTCAAAGAGGCTTTTGAAAAAGTAGTGCAGGAATCCATTCATCCGGATTTATTGATTCCCGAAATTTCGATTGATGCTGAAATAGAATTGAAAGAAATTAACCCAAAACTCATCCGACTTTTAAACCAATTTGAACCGTTTGGCCCCGAAAACATGACGCCCGTTTTCCTGACTAAAAAGGTCGTCGATACCGGTTACGGAAAAACCATCGGGCAAAATGACGAGCATTTGAAATTATTTGTCAAGCAAAATAATTCGGAAGGATATGGTGTAATTGGTTTTGGGTTGGGAAACAAATTGGAACGAACCAAAGATAAAAACCCGTTTGATTTAGTCTATTGTATTGATGAAAACGAATTCAATGGAAATGTAACGGTTCAATTGCGGGCGAAAGACTTAGCGTAACTAGTCAAACTTTTTCAACTCAAATTTTTCTCCGTCAAAAACACCATAGGTAAAATAGCCAATCCAATCGCCTAAATTCACGTAAGTGGAATTTTCACCTACCGCTAATTGCAAAGGCAAATGACGATGACCAAAGACAAAGTAATCATAATGCTTTTGGGTGAGTTTTCGTTTGGTATATTGCACCAACCATTCGTTTTCTTCGCCTAAAAATTTTACATCTTCGGCACCGGAAATCAATTTGTTTTTTACGGAAAGATATTGAGCTAGTTTAACCCCAAGATCGGGATGTAACCAACGGAAAAGCCATTTCGAAAACGGATGAACAAACACTTTTTTCATGCGTTTATACCCTTTATCACCCGGTCCTTTACCGTCACCGTGACCAATTAAAAACGTTTTACCGTCAAAAGTATATTCTTGATTATCATGAAAAACGGGAATGTGTAATTCTTTTTCAAAATAATCCGTCATCCATAAATCATGATTGCCTACAAAAAAATAAATCGGAATACCGCGGTCACTCAGTTCAGCCAGTTTGCCTAAAACCCGCACAAATCCTTTCGGCACTACGGTTTTATATTCAAACCAAAAATCAAACAAATCACCCAATAAAAACAAAGCCGTGGCATCGTGCTTGATCTCATCAAGCCAAGCCACAAATTTTTGCTCCCGCGGAAAACTCTGTTCCGGCGTTGGAGCTCCAAAATGCTGGTCGGAAGCGAAATATAGTTTAGTGGGTTTAACCGCTGTCATATTCTTTTTATCTGGTTGAAACAAGTCACAAAGGAACTGTTAAATGGGTTAGGTATTATCCGAGGCATACCATTCCGCAAAGGAACTCTCGGTTTCCTGCAATTTTAACGAATGGAGTTCAACATCGTGGGGCAATCGGTTTTTAATTCTTGCAGCAAAATCAGTCACCATGTTTTCACTCGTAGGCTGATAGTCAACCAAAATGACATGATGGCCTCTGTTTTTAAGCTCATTGGCCAACTCCACATGGGGCGTATTTTGATTAAAAACCGTGGCATGATCAAATTGGTCCACAATTTCTTCTTTGACAATTTTTTTCAAATCACCAAAATCGATAACCATACCAAATTTAACATGCGACGCATCTAAAATAGGCGTTCCCGAAACCGTAACCGAAAGTTTATAGCTGTGACCGTGCACGTTTTTACACTTCCCATCGTACCCATACAAGGCATGACCGGTTTCAAAACTGAACTGTTTGGTGATTCTGATTTTTGTCATTTCAACGGCTTTAGGCTACAAAGGTAAGGATTGCTACTGATTTTTTTCTCTTTTTTTGGCGGCGTAATACATCCAGTACGCTATACCTATCAATAAGACAAAAGGAAGAAAAGAACCAATAACGATGCCGGTTTGATAACCTGTATCAGGAGCATTTTTAAGTTTATCTTCAATAACTCCTGCCTGAAGTAGTAAAAAGAGTGCTGTCATTTTTTATAATTTTCTAATGCGTTTTTAGTAAAATCAGAAAGCACCAATTTGCCCGAAATGGAAGCTCGTTCATACAACAGCGAATCCCAGTTTTCGGTGCCTTCCCAAAGTACTTTCTTGAGGTCAGCCAAGGCTTCCGGATTAAACGAAGCTAAATTATCCACAAACGCAAGCAATGCTTCATCCATCGTTTCCACGGTTTCAGCAACCTGCGAGAACAACCCTTTTTCATGGGCCCACGCGGCACTTTTCCAATCGTTGGAGGTCAAGGTGATTTCTGCAAAAGCGGTTTTCCCTATTTTTCTGGAAACAGCGGGTTCAATCACAAACGGACCGATGCCTATCGCCAATTCTGAAAGTTTAACCGCACTGAGTTGTGTGGCAAACGTATAATCACAGGCGGCGGCTAACCCAACACCTCCACCCACGGCTTTGCCTTGAATACGGCCCACAATCAGTTTCGGACATTTTCGCATCGCATTGAGCACATTGGCAAAACCCGAGAAAAACTGTGTCCCTTCCACTAAATTAGTAACCCCTAACAACTCGTCAAAGGAAGCTCCGGCACAAAAAGCTCCGTTTCCTTCGCTTTGAAGTACCACCACCGAGACATCGGGAAAATGACTCAAGGTTTTAATGGCCTCCGTAAGCTCATGCAACAAAGTACCGGGAAAAGAATTACTGGCAGGATGACCAAAGGTAATCGTAGCAACATGCTGGGCTATTTCTGTTTGGAGTGTTCCGGAAAAGGACATGATAATCTAATTTTAGGTAAAAATAAACAATTCTGCGGAGAACACTTCTTTTCCTAATTTAAAATTAGCAATTCCCGATGTTTTAATTATTTATTTTTTATATTTGCCTCCGCCTTGGGGATGTAGCTCAGTTGGCTAGAGCGTTTGGCTGGCAGCCAAAAGGTCGTGGGTTCGAGCCCCATCTTCTCCACTTTTACCCTTGAAAACAACTTGTTTTCGAGGGTTTGCTTTTTTAGGGGCAGAATGAGGGGATTTTTTTGGGTTTTTAGGGAGGTTTTGAAATTTAAGTTTCATTGATAAATAATTCTACTTTGGTTTCAAAATCTTCAATTCTGAAATCTTCTCCACAAGAGTCACAGTGATAATAAATAACTGTCTTATTCGGGAAATAGTAATCGTTTTTAACAACTATTTCTTCCCAATATTCTTCATCACAAGTACATTTTTTGTGTGGAATCATATCGATTTAAATGGGTTTATAAAATTAGTAAAAATTTACTTTAAAATTATTTTGCCACGTTAATTTTTCTGCTAAATTTGTAACCATTGTATAAGGTTAAACAACTTGGTTATGGACGAACTATTGACGCTTTCTGAGGCTTCTGAATATATTAGTAAAAGTAAAGAAACATTACGAAGGTGGGATAATGAAGGCAAACTACTTGCTGTTCGTGAACCCATGAGTAATTACCGCTTATACAAAAAATCAGATTTAGATACTTTGTTTGGTGGGTTTGTCGAATACAATGTAAAAGAGACTGTTTCTAACTATGTTGAACCTAATCATAACTATTCTGTTATTGAATTGTTTGCTGGAGCAGGAGGTTTGGCAGTTGGTATGGAGAAGGCAGGACTAAAATGTGTAGCTTTAAATGACGTTGATAAATGGGCTTGTCAGACCCTTCGAAACAATCGTCCAAATTGGAATGTGTTGGAAGGCGATATCAAACAATTTGATTTTACAGAATACAAAGATAAAGTTGATGTGGTTACGGGAGGTTTTCCTTGTCAGGCGTTTAGTTATGCCGGAAAGAAACTTGGACTAGCCGATGCCCGTGGAACACTTTTTTATGAATTTGCTCGGGTAGTAAAAGAAGTGAATCCGCCTATTTGCATTGGTGAAAATGTTCGCGGTTTGTTAAGTCATGAAAATGGAAAAACACTACAAGGGATGATTTCTATTTTAGATGAAATTGGCTATCATGTAGTGCCTGTTCAGGTCTTAAAAGCTATACATTATAATGTTCCTCAAAAGCGGGAAAGATTGATTTTAGTGGGTATTCGAAAAGATATAGACTTAAAATATGACTATCCAAAACCCTACAAACGCATTTATACGTTAAGTGATGCGTTGAAGAAAGGGGAATTGTTTAGTTCTGATGTACCTAAATCAGAAGGCTCCAAATATCCCAAAAGTAAAATTGAAGTATTGGATTTGGTTCCGCCAAAAGGGTATTGGCGTGATTTACCCCTTGACATTCAAAAAGCATTCATGGGCGGAAGTTTTCATTTAGGTGGAGGAAAAACTGGTATTGCTCGCCGAATTGGTTGGGACGAACCATGTTTAACACTTACTTGCAGCCCTGCTCAAAAACAAACAGAACGTTGCCATCCCGAAGAAACGAGACCTTTTACAGTTCGTGAATATGCTCGAATCCAAACCTTTCCAGATGATTGGCAATTTGCGGGTTCAATTGCACAACAATACAAACAAATTGGCAATGCGGTTCCAGTTAATTTAGGAAAAGAAGTGGGATATACGATTGTGAAGTTTTTGAATAAGTATTACAGTTTGTCGAAACCTAGATAAAAACTATAGTTTTCAAAAGTGATTTGATCTAGAATTGTTCTTTGGGTTTTTTTAGTTTCTTTATTGATTTCTTCCAATGCTGAATTTTCATTATTAGCACTTGATTTTTCAATGCTTTTTAGGTAATCATTTATAGCCAATGGTAGTTTTTTGTATAGTTGAAAGAATGCATCTTTTTGTCCAGAAAGTAAAGCATAGAATTCGTCGCCTGAAATTTTATACACTCTACTATGACTGTATTCTTTGCCATTTATTTCACCATGCCATAAATCACAAAAACTATTTTTTGCCAAAATTTGTACCCAATAACATTTAGCTTTTTTATAAGTATCAGCATAGCGAGCTAATTTTTGAAATAGTGCTTCTGCTGAACTGCTGTTCATGGTATTGTGCTTGTTTTTAATATCAGCAAATAAACTGTCATCATTGGCTTTGATGTCAAAACCACTCAATTTCCCAACTTCAAAACCTTTTATTCCGCCTAGAATTTGTTCGTGAAATGTTCCAATAGAGTTGTTAATTGACTTGTCAATTTGTCTGAGGATTTCCCCTTTAATCAAACTTTCTTCATCGATGTTATTGAATTTTGAATCAAACGTTAGTTTAATCGTGTCTACTTTATTGCTGTAAAAACTCTTTTTTGTCAAATTGTTTTTAGCTTTTGTATAGGCTTTATGAAGATTTGCCACACATTCTAAAAAATGTTCGTCAGAGATAAAATCAACGTATTTGTTTTTCATGTATAACAGATTTTAAAGAATGGCTAATGTAGGAATTTATTTTTTTATGATTTCCATTATAAAGTTAGTTTGTTAAATATTGTATCTAAATAATATTCTAAAAATTATTTTCTAGTAAGATACTTTTAGCTAACTAGTTTCCATTATGTGGTATTAATTGGTTAATAGACAGACTTTGTTATCTTCTTTAATCTAATATTGGTGTTCAAATCATGGTCATCTTTAAACATTTGAAAAGGTTAGAAAACTCAAATAAATATAATCATTTATAAAAAAAAACCGCTGACAGCATCAACGGTTTTCGGTATAGAGAAAGGTTTTATTTCGTATCGGGTAACGGATCACCTACTTTGATATCACAGCGGTGATGCGGTTGTCCATGAGCCGGATTGTTCTTTGGCTTGGGCGTGTTGGCATCTGCCGTGGCAGTAGGAGCCGGTTTAGGTTGTGGGGTTGGGGCAGGAGTGGCATTCATCGTAGGAGCAGGTGACGGTTGTGTGCTCTGTACTGTTTTAAAGAATGATTTTGGAGCCTCCGCCGGGGTTGGAGCCGCAGGAGCAGGTGCCGGTCCGGATCCGTCTAATGGAGCACCAACAGCAATATCACAACGGTGAAAAGGTTGTCCGTGAGCCGGGTTTAATTTTGGAGCTTCTCCCGCAGTAGCCGCAGTAGCAGCGGGTGTCTCAGGGGTCGTGGCTTCAGCAGCAGCAGCCGGAACAGGAACTTCTGTTGGCACAGCCGGTGTTTCAGCAGGAGCTGCTTCTGAATTTTTACAGGAACTTAAAAAGAAAGTACTTCCTGCCAGCAGCAATAAAAAAGAGGTTGATTTCATAGCGTTGATTAATTTCTATTTTCAAATATAATAATAAAAAACAAAGAGGGGCTTTATTTTAACAAGTTGCCCTAAAAATAAGCCCGCAACTGCACATTGCCCGTGTGAATCGTATCACTGGTTTCACTCTTCCGCCCTTGATAATTCACATTGACGTCTAAAAAGCGGGTCAAATTCTTTTGAATCAACAACCGCCAAGTTTGGTTTCTCCCGGGTTGCAATCCTTCCAACATTTGAAAACCCACAGCCGATAATTCATCCCCCACATAATCATTGGCGTAAAAAGAGATTTCTCCATTTAGCGTAAATTGTTTTTCACCGGCATAGGTAAAAGAAGTACCAAACCGATTTTGTTGTAAGGTTTCCAATTCTCCCATCTGATTTTCTTTGTTTTGGTAGTCATAAAACAAATCCAAACTGGCATTTTTAGTGAATAAATAGCTCACACGGGGAGCAAACTGATAACCCAAAATCTCAAAATCACGGTTGAGGTAGTTTTCTGATTCCGACTGGGAATTAATCGTTTTGGCATTGACTAAAAACAGCCAACTCTTTTGTAGCAAATGGGTATATTGCAACTGATGGGATTGATTAATCGTCTTTTGAAAACCTACCGAAAGCAGGTTCTGCGACTTACTTTTCACGAAAGTATAGGTAACAGAATGGTTTTGTTTCCCCCGATTATAGGACAAATTGTTCATGAAACTGTTGTTCAGCCCCAATAAATCAGTTTCATCCTGCTGAAAAGGATTCAAATTAAATTCCCCCGAAGCACGGTCCGTTTTCCGATCTACTAAAAACGAAGTCTGGTTATAAAAATAAGAAAGGAACTTTTTAAAACCCGTTTGGTTTTGCCATTGCAAGGGATTCAAGGTCAAGGCTTGTGAAAATTTAATTTGATGCGTATTCAAAAACACCTGATTGGGCAAATACACCCGCACATATTTTGCCTGGTCGGGAAAAGGGGCCACTTCAAACTCGGCTAACTCCTGAATGCCGTTATTGTTATAATCATTCCAAGTATACACGCCCTGTCCGGGGTCTACTTCTATATAGGTAAACTCCTGTTGGGCTAACGTTCCCGAAGAAGTTTCATAAACAGTAGTCAATTGAAGCAACTGGTTAAAAAACCGGTCGTTATACAAGATGCGGGAATTTAACGAAGGCGAATCATCCAGGGTTTCGTCCTCAAACTGTAAATTGCGGTAGTTGACAAAAACGGATAAATCACTTTTCGCTGTTTGCAACAAACGGGAGTTTAAATAGTAGGAATGGGAACGGTTCACCCGTTGCACAAAGCCATTTTGCAAACTATCATTCACCCGATGCAAATAGCCCACTTCCACAAACACTTTTGTTGAATCACCCCGTCCAATGAAACCGCCAAACTCAGAAAACCGTTGACTGAGGGCAGAAAGTGATTGGGTAGCCTTAATTTTTTCTTCATTGTCTTCCGTCCGAAAACTTCCGCCTGCCCAATTTTTGTTCCAATGGTATTTCACCCGACTATCACTGCGGGCAAACGAAGTGGTGGAATAGGATCCGTCACTTTTCAAGAAACTGCTGTTGTTTTGAAAGAGCCATTGTTTATAGGAATACCGTGCGTCAAACACATGCCGTGACCCCGAATAACTATCGGAGAAATCCAACTTTTCAAATTGGTACTTGGCAAAGCCGTTTTCAGGAGCATTAAAATGTAACCCGGAAACCAACAAACTTTGATTGCCCGTAGTACTGGTCAAGTTCCAATCACGGTCAAATTCAATGGTAAAAAGCCGTTCGATGGTTCGGAACTCCTCTTGGATAAATTGGTAATTGGCAAAAGCATCCAAAGTCCATTGCTTCGTAAACAAACGTTGTTTGCCATTAAACCGACCCGCAACACCTTGATTATTGGCATCATCGATACCCGAATACAAATTCAGGTCATTGTTGCTCAATCCTAACTCAAAATCGACCATGGTTTTTTCGGAAGGATTGTATTTTCCCATCACGGTGGCAATCTGAATCTTAACCGGAGCAATTAATCGAATAATCGGCATATAATTTCCTTGGGGTACGCCGGCAATAGGTTCCACATAGGCATAAATTCGTCCCACAGCCTGATTGTTAGCCAAGATATAATTCCCTTGATTATTCCCAACGAGTGAAAAGCGTACATTGTATAATTCTTCTAACGGATCATTGGAAAATTGATAAACCTCCACCCCGGAAATAAGTACTTTTCGATACAATATTTTATTCTCAGAATAACTGTCTAAATAGGCCGATGGAGCAATCATTTTAGATTGATCGTCTCCCGCTTCCTTTAAGATTTCCACTTGTTCCGTAGAAAGATTTTGTTGTAAAGGTTGGTTCTTCACATCATTTTCAGAATACAGAAACCCACCGATACTCCATTTTTCACGCTCATGCAGTACGCCGCCGTAAGCAAGAAAACGAGTAAAATTGCGGTCGGAAAATTGGTATTCAATCGAAATCCGCATTTCAGACGTAATTGGAAAAAGGGAAGTAAAGGTCACTTCTCCGGCATTGTAATCAATCGTATACTGATTGTTTTCACCGCGTTGCAATAAAAGGCCGTTCACAAAAACACGTTCCGAACCGGAAATAACCAACACATACGATTCGCCGTTGTTGCCTTTTAATTTATAGGGTCCCTGATTGCCTTCCAAACCCGTAAAGGTACTTTTGGCATATTGCCCCCGAACCAACGCCCCGGAAGCAAATACGGAAGTTTTGTTTCCTTCAATGCCAAAATGGAATTGCGTTGAGATACCTTGCACTTTCTTGTTGAAATTCAGAAACCTTGATTGCCTGTTTTCTAAGAATAAATCACCGGCACGAATGTTCCATTTATCAGAAAACAATTCGATAAAAATCTGATCAAATTCATCCAGTTTTTGCGAATAACCGCCTTCTTGCAACGGAATGTTGCTGTCTTGTATAGAAGCCCGTAAACCCACTTTATCAGATAATTTCCCCGAGATTTGAAGGTCTAAATTAGAATTAACCACGGCATTTTGATTACTTCCGATAGTCACCCCACGGGTGATGCTTCCGGAAGTGGTGAGCCCGTCAAAAGGTTTGAAATTGTTGAGGCGATCATTGGAAAGCGAATACAATTGACCGTTTCCGCGGGCATTGGGAACCACTTTGCTGTCGTCGTAAATGCTATAGGTTTTGGTTAAATAGTCGGGGAATGTCAAGTAACGGACTGTTAAAGTATCCTGCGACTGAAAGTTGTTTTTAAAAAGTAAGGTTCCTTTTTGAAAATCCACCTCATAAAAAGAGGTGTCAATCGGGCTGTCATTGGCCGCTAAGATTTTAAAAAAAGCTTTATTAATGCTCACTTTCTCCAGAGCAATCGTGTCTTTAGAAACGGTAACTTTCTTTTTTTTATAAGGCGTTTCTATTTCCTGAGCCCAAAGCCCGGAAAAAAACAGTAGAAAACCCAGTAAAACCGTTTTTTTAAACATAAATACTATAACTCTAAAAGCTCAAAAGTAGTATTTATATGTGAAAGAATCAGGGATTATTTGAGTCGCAAAAGAATCAGGAAAGGGAAATGAAAGTAAATAAACAGGGAATTATAAAATTCGGGAAGACCAATCTTTAGGCGAGCGTGAGGTATGAAAAACACCAATGACTGTTATTAAATCATTTTTAATGATATAATGAATGCCATAGGGAAAGCGGTTTATAAATTGAACGTAGACTTGTTTATATTTTTTTTGAAAAGCTAGAGGAGTTCTCGAAATTTCTTGAATACCAACTTCTAAACAAAGTTCAAAGTCAAAGGAAAGTCCTTGCCGTTGATGCTCATACCATAAAGCCGCATCTTCAATATCTAAAAAGGCTTCTTTTGTAAATCGAATAGAGGTCATTTTCTACTCTTTTCCAGATTAGCTTTTATCTCTTCCCAACTGTAGATCTCGGTTTTTCCTTCTTCAACCAAGTTAAGTCGATAATCTAATTCCTTCTTAATTTCCTCAGTAATCGTTATGTCTTTTTTAGAAATGCTATCCCATAATTGCTCAGCTAAAACAATTTTTTCAGCGGTACTGAATTTTGATATATCTTTAATTTTCATGTTTTTGATATAAAAATAATAAAAAATCTTTTTCGTATCACTTTAAAGGCTTAAACATCAAACAAAACTCATTCCTTAGTGACCACTTGCATTGTCTCCCGACTAATTTGTTTCACTAGAACCGTTTTGTTTTGCTCTACCATTTGTGCTGCTTTTTCAGTAAAATGACGAATGGTGTAGAGCGATACATTTTCATTATACGACACTTTAAATTTTTTGGAAAGTATCGATTTCAACTCGGGGAAATGACCAAATTTATCTTCTATACAAACAGAAAAACTAATGGCGGTATTCTGAATCAAACTGACTTTAATTTTATAGTGATGAAACAAGGCAAAAATTTCGCTGATGTTTTCCTCCATGATAAAGGAGAAATCAATAGACGAAAGTGAAATCAACAGCTGGTTTTTCTTCACAATAAAACAAGAAGTATGCGGTTCTAAATCAGCTCCTTTTGAAACTTTTGTTCCCGGTAACAGCGGATTCACAAATGACTTAACAAACAGTGGAATTTCTTTGCGTTGCAAGGGTTGCAATGTTTTGGGATGAATCACTGTTGCTCCGTAAAAGGCTAACTCAATCGCTTCCCGATAAGAAATCTGGTTGAGCAAAATGGCATTTTCAAAATAACGGGGATCGGCATTCAACACACCGGGAACATCTTTCCAAATGGTCACACTTTCGGCATTTAAACAATAGGCAAAAATGGCCGCAGTATAATCCGAACCTTCGCGTCCTAAAGTTGTTGTAAAGTTGTTTTCATCAGATCCTAAAAACCCCTGTGTTATATTCAGGGCTTTTTTCTTTACCCCTTTTGAAATCAGCTTTTGCGTTTGTTCCCAATCCACTAAAGCATCGCGGTAAGTCGCATCGGTTTTAATGAACTGACGCACATCAATCCAATTGTTTTTTAAGCCACTGTAATTAAAAAAATGACTCACGATGGTAGTCGAAACCAATTCACCATAACTCACCACTTGGTCATAGACAAAGTTATAATTGGGCGATTTATTATGACTTAAAAAATAATCCAAATCTTCAAAATGCGAATTGATGGCTTTAAAAACAGGATGCTTGTCGTCTTCAAAAAGTTCCAGCAGTATCTGATTGTGGTATTTTCGAACCTCTTGGACAGAAGCATTCAAGGCTTCTGATTTGTCGAAATAATTTTTAATCACCACTTCTAAGGCATTGGTCGTTTTTCCCATTGCGGAAATGACTAACAAGACATCTTCATAGCCTACTTTTTCTAAAACAGACAATACGTTTTTTACACCGTCGGCATCCTTAACGGAAGCTCCACCAAATTTGAATATTTTCATGCGTTAACAGGTCAATTAATTTCTTTATTTCAAATATCGTTATTTATGATTCAAAAATTGCTTAATTCCTTCTTCATCCATATGGGCCACACGCCAATCCGTCAATACTTTTGCTCCTGACTTTTCATAAAACTGAATGGCCGGTAAATTCCAATCCAATACATTCCATTCGATTCGTCGGACACAGTCTTTTTTACCTTGTTCAATTATTGCAGTGTATAAAGCCAATCCTGCACCTGAACCACGGTGATTTTCTTTTACAATCAAATCTTCTAAATGAATGGTTTTGCCTTTCCAGGTTGAATAGCGATAATAATACAAAGCCATTCCAATAATTTCATGCTTTACCTCTGCTACATACGAATAAAATAAGGGCTTTTCACCAAAACCATCCCGTACCAAATCATCCACCGTAACAACTACAGCATCGGGTTCTTTTTCAAAAATAGCCAATTCTTTTATTAATTCGAGCACTGAAGGCATGTCGTTGGGTGTTCCTTTTCGGATAATCATCAGATAAAATATTTCAACAAAAATACAATTCTAAATTCATTTTAAACTAATTATCATTCGTATCACAAAAATTTCGATATTTGTGCCACAAATACAACTACAACGTTTTCGTAATGGAAAAAAGAAACACAACCCTCGGTGAATTTATCATCGAAAAACAAGAAGAATTTCAGTACTCAACCGGAGAGCTATCCAGAATCATTAATTCCATCCGTTTGGCGGCAAAAGTGGTCAACTATAAGGTAAATAAAGCCGGATTAGTTGATATTGTAGGAGCTGCCGGTGAACAAAACATTCAAGGGGAAGACCAGCAAAAATTGGATGTTTATGCCAATGAAGTATTTATTCAAACCCTTATTAATCGCGAAATTGTATGCGGAATTGCTTCGGAAGAAAACGATGATTTTATCACGGTGGCCGGAAGCGACAACAGTCATAACAACAAATATGTAGTGTTAATGGATCCGTTAGATGGTTCTTCAAATATTGATGTAAACGTTTCGGTGGGAACGATATTTTCTGTTTTCAGACGCAAAACACCAATGGGGACTCCTGTAACCATAGAAGATTTTCTTCAACCCGGAATCAACCAAGTTGCCGCAGGTTATGTGATTTATGGAACGTCAACCATGCTCGTATATACTACAGGACACGGCGTAAATGGATTTACACTAAACCCGGCCATCGGAACATTTTATCTTTCACATCCGAATATGAAATATGCTGAAACAGGAACTATTTATTCGATAAACGAAGGCAATTATGTTCATTTTCCACAAGGGGTAAAAGATTATATCAAATACTGTCAGTTAGAAGAAGAAGACCGACCTTACACCTCGAGATACATTGGAAGTTTAGTCTCCGATTTTCACCGAAATATGATAAAAGGCGGTATTTATATTTACCCAACCAGTTCAAAAGCACCGAATGGAAAATTACGTTTACTGTATGAGTGTAACCCAATGGCTTTCCTGGCAGAACAATCCGGCGGCAGAGCTTCAGACGGTTATAGTCGCATCATGGAAATTCAACCTTCTGAGTTACACCAACGCGTTCCCTTCTTTTGTGGAAGCCTAAAAATGGTGGAGAAAGCAGAAGAGTTTATGGAAAAGTATAAATAAAAAAGATAGAACAAAAAAGCCCTGAATTTCAGGGCTTTTTCTTTACTTATTCATGTGTTGCATTTCAAAAATAAAGGTATCTAAGTCAACGGTGTGAACTAAAAGAGCGAGAGCCTTATCAACTATATAGGTTACATTTACCGGAGTAAAACCCAAATACAAAGCATACCGAGTCAAAATATCTTTTTGTCGTGGCCCTAAAACATGATCAGCATAAACCATTCGACCTAAATCATACAATCGTTCTAAACGTTGAATATATAAATACGGTGGATCAACAGGATATTTTGCCGGATTTTCAAGGATTTCCTGGTATTCCTCCGGAGAGATATCCAACTTTAACGCAATACGGTCTAAGAATTTCTTTTCATCATCCGTAAGGACGTTGTCAGAAAGTGCAATACGAACAAATGAAGAGAAATAACCTTTATTTCTTTCTTTAAAACCGCTATCAAATAAATCTGAAAATGACATAATTTTTGTGTTTATCTATACTACAAAGATAATTCTATTTTCAAATTTTTCCATCTATTTGTTTAAAATATTTAGCGGAAAAGTACACCCTAAACATCAATTTTAAAGTTTTTGTGAGAAGCGTTTCAAAATATATTGTAAGTTTGAATTCCCTAAATTTTAAATTAATATACGATGTCTGAATTTTGGTTGTATTTTGAGATTGGACTCAAACATGTGTTGGATTGGAATGGTTATGACCATGTTTTGTTTCTAATAGCTTTAACGGTTCCTTATGCCTTTAAAGATTGGAAAAGAGTCTTGATTTTAGTGTCGCTTTTTACGCTAGGGCACACCTTGGCATTACTGCTTTCCGTTTATGGAGTGGTTGTGATTAAAGCTAATTTAGTTGAGTTTCTAATTCCGATTACTATATTGATAGTGGCTTTATTTGACTTATTCACGGCTGGAAAAACCGGAAAAAAAGAAAGCATCACTTTTGTTGCATTTATAACTATCTTCTTCGGAATTATTCATGGGCTTGGCTTTTCGAATTATTTCAAAACTATTTTACCGGGAAATAGTTCGGAAAAATTACTGCCTTTACTGGAATTTGCGTTAGGAATTGAAGCAGCTCAGCTTATTGTTGTTTTTATTGTTTTACTTTTGTCCTATGTTACTCAAACAGCTTTCCGTTTTTCAAAACGGGATTGGACCTTGGTAATGTCATCTTTTGTGATAGGTGTTGTGTTGCCAATGATTATTAATAGTGAAATTTGGAATAGATAAATTCCTTACAACAGTTGTTAAAAAATGAATAAAAAGAAATTAAATAAATACGACAAGGCCTACCTTCGCATTGCGAAAGAATGGAGTAGATTGTCTTATTGCAAACGCAAACAAGTTGGAGCCATCATTGTGAGAGATAGAATGATTATTTCAGATGGCTATAATGGAACTCCTTCCGGATTTGAAAACTGTTGTGAAGAGGAAAGCGGAACGACAAAATGGTATGTTTTACACGCTGAAGCCAATGCCATTCTAAAAGTGGCCGGTTCTACTCAATCTTGTGAAGGAGCAACACTTTATATTACGTTGTCGCCCTGCAAGGAATGCAGTAAACTGATACATCAATCCGGAATAAAACGGGTGGTTTATCATGAAGGATACAAAGACGACAGCGGATTACAGTTTTTATTAAAAGCCGGCGTTGAAGTAGAATTAATAACAGATTTAGAATAACTATTTTTCCGTAAGCCGGAAAATAAATTGTGAAAATAAAAAAAATATATTGGCCAATTGTTCTCTTTTCTGCCATTGCATTAGGTGTTGTGATTGGAGGAAAACTCAATTATTTTTCAAATAAAACGACTTTCACTTCCGGTAGTTATAAAAGTAAACTCAACAAACTAATCGATTTTATTGAACGGGATTACGTTGACCAAGTCGATACCGACAGTATAGTAGATTTAACGGTCAATGGCATTCTTGAAAAACTTGATCCACATTCTGTCTATATTACCAAAAATGAATTAAACCAAGTATCAGAATCCATGCGGGGTGATTTTGTTGGAATTGGGGTAAATTTCTACATGTACAAAGACACCATTACAGTTATTAAACCCTTAAACGGTGGACCCTCTGAAAAAGCCGGTATCAAATCAGGAGACCGTATTTTATTTGCCGACAATTACAAGCTTTTTGGAAAAAAACTACCAAATGACTCTTTATATTCTAAATTAAAAGGAGAAATAGGTTCAGAAGTTACCTTGACAGTTTATCGAAAAAGTGAAAATAAAAAGCTTACCGTTAAACTAAAACGAGATGTAATCCCAATTAAAAGCGTAGATGTTTCCTTGATGATAAACCCAACAACGGGTTATATCAAAATTAATCGTTTTGCCGAATCTACTTTTGAGGAATATAGAAAAGGATTAATAAAACTCAAAAAACAAGGAGCAAAAACTATTGTTTTAGATGTTCGTGATAATGGTGGAGGCTATTTAGATCAGGCAGTTCAAATTGCCGATGATTTTTTAGTGGAGGATGCACCTATTGTTTCGACCAAAAATAAAAAAGGAAGGGTTGATAAAACAAAAGCAACCAATAACGGCCTTTTTGAAAATGGAAAAGTCATCATTTTAATAAATGAAAACTCCGCTTCAGCCTCAGAAATTTTAGCAGGAGCCATTCAGGATAATGACCGCGGATTAATTGTAGGCAGACGCTCTTTTGGAAAAGGATTAGTACAACGCGAAATGCCTCTAGGTGATGGTTCTGCAGTGCGATTAACCGTTGCTCGATATTACACACCTTCCGGACGTTCAATCCAAAAACCTTATGTTGAAGGAAATGAAGATTATTTCAACGAGTTTGAAAAACGATTTTATAATGGTGAGTTGTATGAAAAAGACAGCATTAAAGTAGCCGACAGCTTAAAATATAAAACACTCAAAGGGAGAACAGTTTATGGTGGCGGCGGAATTATTCCTGATATTTTTGTGCCTTTACAAGGAAAGCACGGAGATGAAGCCTTGGAAATGTTAATGCAATCGGGGGTAGTAAGTTATTTTGTCTTTGAACAAATAGACAAAAACCGCACTGAATTTGAAGGGATTTCTTTTGAAACGTTTTACAAAAAAGCGGAAACAACTGATTTATATGTGCAACGTTTTCAGGATTATTTAAAATCCAGCGGTGTAACCTTTTCATTAAGTAGTCATAAAGCAATGGTCAAACATTACATCATAGCTGAATTTGCAAGACAATTATTTGATGAAGAAAAATACTTTGAAATCAGGTTAAAAAAGGATTCAATGATTTTGGAAGTTTTGAAGCAATAAATAAGAAACCGACAAAAGAAACCTACTTCACTTTAGTGCTATCATGCACCTGAACATGATTTCCATCATTCCACAGAGTTAAAATGTCTGTCGCTACTGCAGCTCCGCTTCCTGCCGCAATAGGTAATTGACTTCGCCAACCGGCTAGAGTTCCACAAACATAAATACCGTCTTTAACTAAATGATCGTTATTTTTAAGTTGAATACGGTTTTTCTCCGGATTTATTTTTTGATGCGGAATGACAAATTCTTCTAAGCCTTCAATCGTAAAAGGATTTCCGGCTCCAATGCCGATAACAATTAACTTTGTTTGGTACGTGTTTTTGTTGGTTGTAACGGAATAATTCCCGCTATTACCTTCAATTTTCACTACTTTTTCGTTTGGAATTTGCTGAATATGTGGATAGGTTGATTGAAGATGAGCTAAACTTTCACTTAAAAGATCACTCCCTAATTTTCCGGGAGCAATTCCGTAAGCATTATTAAATAAAGCCTCTTGAAGCGAGGAAGCTTTTTGATGGGCAATGAGTCCGATTTTTTTATCCGAAGCAAAAGGCTTGTTTTGAGCAGAACCAAGCAAAAGGGAACAAGACACACCTGATACCCCTCCACCAATGACAAGTAAATCAAACATTTATTCTTGGTCTTTTAGTTTGTCTTCAATAGTTTTTGACATTCTAAAGATGAGTAAAATCAAAATGGCACAAAAGGCAGCTACAATACCAATCAAGGCAATCATACTTTCTTGTGCAAAAAGATTAGCATAATCTAACTGTGTTAAGTTGAAAATGATTAAGCCAAAAGCCAACACCAATAAAATAGAAGTAAACAGTTTCATCGTTACGATTTAAAGAAACAAAAGTATTAAAAATCAATTTATTCGAACAATCCTTTAACATTAGCAGCAAATAATTTAACAGCAATAGCTAAAAGGACAACACCAAAGACTTTTCGTATTATGCTCAACCCATTTTTTGTCAATAATCGTTCAATCCTGGCTGATGATTTTAAAACACCATAAACCAAAATAATATTTAAAATGATGGCAATAATAATGTTTACGGTTTGATATTCTGCTCGAATAGATAAAATAGTTGTCATCGTTCCAGCCCCGGCAATCAACGGAAAAGCGATAGGAACAATTGAAGTGGATTCATTTTGTTCATCGCGGTACAATTTTATGCCTAAAATCATTTCCAAAGCTAAAAAGAAAAGCACAAACGAACCGGCTACGGCAAACGAATTGATATCAATTCCGATTAAACTCAGAATGGTTTCTCCCACAAATAAAAAGGCAATCATCATAATACAAGCTACAATTGAAGCTTTTTCAGAATGAATGTGGCCAACTTTATTGCGTAAATCGATAATAATAGGAATGCTTCCTATTATATCAATAACAGCAAATAAAACCATTGTGGCTGTAAAAATTTCTCTTAAATCTAATTCCATAACAAATAAATAGTTGAGGCAAAAGTAATCTATATAAGTCGAAAAAGTCAATTATTTATTCCTTTTCAATCGTAGTATCAAACAATCCTTTGTACATTTGCCGCTATATTCTATACCTTTTACCATGTTTCAATTAGGCAAAACCATCGTTTCTGAAGAAATTTTAGAGAAAAATTTTGTATGTAATCTAACAGCTTGTTTAGGAGCATGTTGTGTTGATGGTGATGCCGGTGCTCCACTAAGTGCCGAAGAAACGAAGATATTAGAAGATATTTATCCCAAAGTGAAACCCTTTCTTCGCAAAGAAGGAATTGCAGCCATTGAAGCACAAGGAACCTGGGTGAAAGGCGAAGACGGAGAATTTGAAACACCACTCATCAACGGACAAGATTGTGCTTATGTAATCTTTGACGGTAAGACAGCCCTTTGTGGTATCGAACAAGCGTATAACCAAGGAATTGTTAACTGGAAAAAACCGGTTTCGTGTCATTTGTATCCTATTCGAATCAAAGAATTCTCTGATTTCTCAGCAGTTAATTACCATCGTTGGGATATTTGTAGTCCCGCTTGTTCATTAGGAAAAGAACTGGAAGTTCCGGTTTATAAATTTGTCAAAGAAGCACTTATTCGAAAATTCGGGGAAGAGTGGTTCACAGAACTTGAAAAAGTAGGGGAAGAATACCTGAAAGGGAAATAGAAATTCATTTAATTTTCTAAAAACTATTTTCTTAAAAAGCATTCTAATTTGCTTGCGACCACCAATAAAGCTGTTTTTATTACGTTAATAAACAGTTAGTTATCTTCATTTTTTAAACGTAAGAAATCGATTACCCGTTGTTAAAAACTAACTCCGATTGTGAATAAGTTTGGCTTTCATTTACCAATTTGAATTGCAATCTTTGTAACTCTCAAATACGAATTAATAATCCTCAACATAACTTAACAAAGAAAAAGATGGCAGCAGTAGAACCAATTTTGCAAGAAAATAAAGATAGATTTGTAATTTTTCCGATTAAACACCAAGACATTTGGGAATGGTATAAAAAACAAGAAGCCTGCATTTGGACTGCAGAAGAAATTGATTTGCACACCGATTTAAACGATTGGAATAACAAATTAACCGCTGATGAAAAATATTTTATAAAGCATATTTTAGCTTTTTTTGCTGCTTCTGACGGAATAGTTAATGAAAACCTTGCTGAAAACTTTGTGAGTGAAGTACAATATCCTGAAGCAAAATTTTTCTACGGTTTCCAATTAATGATGGAAAACATCCACAGTGAAACCTATTCCTTATTAATTGATACCTATGTGAAAGATGAAGCAGAAAAAGATATGTTGTTTCATGCCATTGAAACGTTTCCCGCTATAAAAGAAAAAGCAGATTGGGCTTTGAAATGGATAGAATCAGATTCGTTTGCTGAAAGATTAATTGCCTTTGCCGCAGTAGAAGGAATATTTTTCTCAGGTTCGTTTTGTTCCATTTTTTGGTTGAAAAAGAGAGGATTAATGCCGGGATTAACTTTTTCTAACGAATTAATTTCTCGTGATGAGGGAATGCATTGTGATTTTGCCGTGCATTTGCATACCCATCATATCGTAAATAAAGTTTCAAAAGCCAGAATCACGGAAATATTGACTGATGCTTTAGAAATAGAACGAAAATTCATTACGGAATCCCTTCCGGTAAGTTTAATAGGGATGAATGCCACATTAATGACTCAATATTTAGAATTTGTTACCGATAGATTATTGGTCGAATTAGGTTGCAAAAGAGTCTATAATTCAACCAATCCGTTTGACTTTATGGATATGATTTCATTACAAGGGAAAACCAATTTCTTCGAAAAACGTGTAGCGGAATACCAAAAAGCAGGTGTGATGAATTCAGATAGCGATTCACAAAAAATTAGTTTCGACGCTGATTTTTAATGACTTTTTAACACCGTCTAGTTTTTAACACTGACGGAGTTGATTTTAAGATTACCGGGATTAGCTTCCCAAAACCAACTAACAAATAACCCAAAACAGTAAAAGGGATTTTCTGTTTTAAAAAACATGTAAGTGTATGTATGTAGTAAAAAGAGACGGTCACAAAGAACCGGTAATGTTTGACAAAATCACAGATAGAATTAAAAAACTATGCTATGGTTTAAATGATTTGGTCGATTCTGTAAAAGTGGCCATGCGTGTAATTGAAGGATTGTACGATGGTGTAACAACTTCTGAATTGGATAATTTAGCAGCTGAAACTGCCGCCTCGATGACGATTGCTCACCCGGATTATGCACAATTAGCAGCTCGTATTGCTGTTTCCAACTTACATAAAAATACAAAAAAATCGTTTTCAGAAACGATGTCGGATATGTACCATTACGTGAATCCACGTACCGGACAACAATCACCTTTGCTTTCAGAAGAAGTGTATGATGCAATCATGGCCAATGCTGAAGAATTGGACTCGATGATTATTTATAACAGAGATTTTAATTATGATTATTTTGGTTTCAAAACATTAGAACGTTCGTATTTGCTAAAAATAAACGGAAAAATTGTAGAGCGACCTCAACATATGTTGATGCGTGTTTCGGTTGGAATTCATTTGAATGACATTGAATCAGTAAAAGAAACGTACGAATTGATGTCGAAAAAGTTCTTTACACACGCTACGCCAACTTTATTCAATGCCGGAACCCCAAAACCGCAAATGTCCTCGTGTTTCTTGTTAACCATGAAAGACGACAGCATTGACGGAATTTATGATACTTTGAAACAAACCGCTAAAATTTCGCAATCAGCGGGAGGAATTGGTCTTTCAATTCACAATGTGAGAGCTACAGGTTCTTATATTCGTGGGACAAACGGAACATCCAACGGAATTGTTCCAATGTTACGTGTATTCAATGATACAGCTCGTTATGTTGATCAAGGAGGCGGAAAAAGAAAAGGAAGTTTTGCCATTTATTTAGAAACGTGGCATGCTGATATTTTCGAATTTTTAGATTTGAAAAAGAATACCGGAAAAGAAGAAATGCGTGCGAGAGATTTATTTTTTGCCATGTGGACATCCGATTTATTTATGAAACGCGTGCAAGATGATGCTTCATGGACGTTAATGTGTCCAAACGAATGTCCGGGTCTTTGTGATGTGTATGGCGACGAATTCGAAGCGTTGTACCACAAATATGAAGCTGCAGGAAAAGGCAGAAAAACCGTTCGTGCCCGTGAACTTTGGGAGAAAATCCTAGAATCACAAATCGAAACCGGAACGCCTTATATGTTGTATAAAGATGCAGCCAACCGCAAATCAAACCAAAAGAATTTAGGAACCATTCGTTCATCGAATTTATGTACGGAGATTTTAGAATATACTTCACCGGATGAAATTGCAGTTTGTAACTTGGCCTCTATTTCGTTGCCAATGTTTATTGAAAACGGAAAATTTGATCACCAGAAATTATATGATGTTACCAAACGTGTAACTCGTAATCTGAACCGCGTAATCGATAGAAATTACTATCCGGTTCCGGAAGCGGAAAATTCAAATATGCGTCACCGTCCAATAGGATTAGGTGTGCAAGGTTTGGCAGATGCGTTTATTTTACTTCGATTACCTTTCACTAGCGATGAAGCAAAACAAATGAATCAGGATATTTTTGAAACGCTTTATTTTGCTGCCGTAACTGCATCTATGGAAATGGCAAAAGAAGAAGGTCCGTATTCAACATTTAAAGGTTCGCCAATTTCGCAAGGAGAATTCCAGTACAATCTTTGGGGATTAAAAGACAGCGATTTATCAGGTCGTTGGGATTGGGACAGTTTACGTAAAGAAGTAGTGGAACACGGCGTGAGAAACTCATTGTTAGTCGCTCCAATGCCAACTGCTTCTACTTCGCAAATCTTAGGAAACAATGAAGCGTTTGAGCCTTATACTTCCAATATTTACACTCGAAGAGTACTTTCAGGAGAATTTATTGTAGTAAACAAACACTTGTTAGAAGATTTAGTAAATCTCGGTTTATGGAACGACACCTTGAAACAAGAAATCATGCGTCACAATGGTTCAGTTCAAAATATTGAAATTATTCCTCAGGATATCAAAGATTTGTACAAAACAGTTTGGGAAATGAGCATGAAAGACATCATAGACATGTCACGTCAAAGAGGTTATTTCATTGACCAATCACAATCGTTGAACTTGTTTATGGAAGGAGCAACCTATGCAAAATTAACCTCGATGCATTTCTATGCTTGGCAATCAGGATTGAAAACAGGAATGTATTATTTACGAACTAAATCGGCGGTAGATGCCATTAAGTTTACCTTAAATAATGACAAAAAAGCGGAGCCAACACCCGAACCACAAGTAGTGGAAGTTTTTGCTCCAAATGAAACGGGAGAAATGACGGCAGAAGATTTCAAAGCGATGGTGGAAAAAGCAAGAAACTCAGGTCCGGATGATTGTGAGATGTGTGGATCATAATTCAAAAACATTACATAAGAAAAACAGCCGTCAATCGATGGCTGTTTTTATATTAATCAATTTCAATTCGTACATTTGAAAAAGTAATTACAAAATCATGTCAAAAGATAAAAAAGGCGTTTATACCGGCATCATCGAAAAAGATGAAAAAGGAAACTATTTCTGCGGGGAATATTTATTAGATTTTAAATATACCGAAGCAAATTTTAAATTAGGAGAATTAATCAATATCAAAACGGTGATTGAAAATCCAAGTGATATCAGCTACAATCAATACCCAAAAAAATCAAGAAATTTCTTTTTGGCAAACGATAAAAAAGCATAAAATTTACAGTAAAGTATGGAGTTTGTCAAACCAAAAGAAATTGCGATTACATCAGCTATGTTAGCCTCATCCGGACAGCGATTGGGAAATTATATAATTGATATGGTTATTCATAATATTATCAATGTTATACCAATTGGGATAGGCTGGATTTTATATGAATTTTTTGGAAACTATGAACTTTCCCTTTGGTTAGAATCCATCAATCCTATCGTTGATTTCCTGATAAGTTATTTGATTATTGTGATTTATTACATGATTTTTGAATCGTTAACCGGGAAATCCATTGGAAAATATGTCACCAATACAAAAGTAATGATGGCTGATGGTTCTAAACCCGAACCTTACTCTATCTTTATTCGATCAATATCTCGATTGATACCTTTTGATCAATTATCTTTTTTAGGAACTATTCCAAAAGGGTGGCATGATACCCTCTCTAAATCAGTTGTGGTCGATTTAAGAAAATATAATCAGGAGTTAGAAATGCAAGATTCTATTAACGAAATTGGACAAGAATAACATGATGCACTGGGAACAACTTTTATCACTCAAAAGACAAGGAGACACCGGGAAACGTTTAAGATCTGAACAAGATGACACCCGTTTAGGATTTGAAGTGGATTATGACCGTATTATATTTTCTGCAGCATTCCGAAGTCTGCAAGATAAAACACAAGTTATTCCACTTTCTAAAACAGATTTTGTACATACCAGATTGACACATAGCCTGGAAGTATCAGTTGTTGGACGATCCATTGGACGATTAGTAGGAAAAAAAATTATTGAAAAATATCCCTATCTCAAAGAAGTTCATGGTTTTCACATGAATGATTTCGGAGCAATTGTAGCCGCTGCTTGTTTAGCTCATGACATTGGAAATCCTCCCTTTGGTCATTCCGGTGAAAAGGCGATTGGCGAATATTTTAAAACCGGAAACGGACAGCAATATAAAAATCAACTTGCTGAAAAAGAATGGCAAGATTTAATTGATTTTGAAGGTAATGCAAATGGGTTTTCTGTTTTAACCGGAAATCGTCCCGGAAATGAAGGAGGATTACGAATTTCGTATGCAACCTTGGGGGCATTTATGAAATATCCCAAAGAAAGTTTACCTAAAAAACCAACTACTGCAATTGCCGATAAAAAATATGGCTTTTTTCAACAAGACAAAGCTTTTTTTAAAGAAGTAGCGGAAGAATTAGGATTGATTTCTAATAAAACAGGCGATAATATTGGCTTTGAAAGACATCCATTAGCTTATTTAGTGGAAGCAGCTGACGATATTTGTTACACCATTATCGATTTTGAAGATGGAATAAATTTAGGTTTAGTCAATGAAGATTTTGCTTTAGAGTACTTGATAAAGTTAGTAAAAGATAGCATTGATGTTTCTAAATACAATTCATTACAAACCAAAGAAGACAGAATTAGTTACCTACGAGCTTTAGCCATTGGGAGCTTAATTAATGATGCAGTTCGGATTTTTATTGAAAATGAAGAGAATATTTTAAAAGGTCAATTTCCTTTTGCCTTAACGGATAAAAGTAAATACAAAGCCCAGATGGATGATATCATCAAATTGAGTGTAAAAAAAATATACCAAAGTCGAGAAGTTATAGAAAAGGAGATTACAGGCTACCACGTTATCAATAATTTATTGGATAAATTTATAACAGCATTCAATAATCAATACCATGGTAAAATGTCTAATTATGATGTTTTATTGTTAAAAGTATTGCCTGAAAAATACCAAGTGAATAAAGATACGTTGTATGAGCGGTTGTTACATATTTCACATTATATTTCATTATTAACCGATGGTAACGCAATATTAATCAACAAAATAGTATCTTCTAACAATAGTTAAAGTATTTAAAAAAAACACCTAATTGTTGAAAATAATTATATATTTGGCTCTTAAATTTCCAAAGTTCACTTTTTTATGAAAAAAATTACATTCTTATTCTTTGTTCTGTTTGCTTTTTCAGTTAATGCACAAACTGAAACCCAAAAAATCCAAGAATATTTAAATTCAAATTATTCTACATTAGGAATAACATCACAAGATATCAATGATTGGTATGTAGAAAGTGAAGCCACTTCCTCTTCCACCGGGATAACTAATTATTACGTTAAACAACGTTATCAAGGAATTGAAATATTTCATGCTCAAACAAATTTTTCAATTAAAAACGGAAATGTAGTTTATGTTGCCAACCGTTTTGAAAGCAATATTGCACAACGAGTAAACACAACGACACCGGCTTACAGTGTATTAGATGCCTTGAGTTTGGCGTATGGAAGTTTTAATATCACTCCAATTGAATCCTTTCAAATTCAAAGAACAATCAGAACTAATTATTATCAGATAAATGATGCAATTGGCATCAATGAGCCTGTTTTGGCTAAACTGGTTTATCAATTAAATGAGGAAAATAAACTCAGATTAGCTTGGGATTTTACTTTTTACAGTCCAAATCACAAAAATTTGTGGAGCGTTAGAATTGATGCTAAAAATGGTGAAATTCTTGAAAAGCAAGATATGGTTGTTAGTTGTAGTTTCGGAAATGATTCAGATCACTCGAAACACCAACATTATGTTCCTTTCACTAAACAATTGTTTAAAGAAGAATCAGCTACTTCGGTTGTAGAGACACAATCGGGTTCTTATCGTGTTTTACCATACAATATTGAAAGTCCAAACCACGGTGAAAGACAATTAATTTCTACACCACACAACACAACGGCTTCTCCTTTCGGATGGCATGATACTAATGGTGCTGTTGGAGCTGAATTTACGATTACCAGAGGAAATAACACTTGGGCAAAAGAAGACCGAAATGGAACTAATAGTGTTTTCGGTGCAGCACCAAATGGCGGAGCAATTTTAGAGTTTGATTTTCCTTATGGTGGGAATAGTGCACAATCAACTACCTATACAAATGCGGCTACAACTAATTTATTTTACATGACCAATGTGATGCATGATGTTTGGTATCAATATGGTTTTGATGAAGCAAATGGAAATTACCAAGCCAATAATTATGGAAAAGGCGGTACCGCAGGTGATTTTGTTTATGCAGATTCTCAAGATGGAGTTGGGACAAACAATGCTAATTTCTCAGCACCGGTCGATGGACAATCCGGAAGAGTTCAAATGTTTTTATGGGATGTGGGTCCGCCAAATTATTCTTTAACTGTAAATACACCTGCTACTATTGCTGGTCCATATGCAATTAGAGATAATAATTTTATCCCTGGTAATGTTCCACTACCAATTGCTCCAAACGGTTTCACAACTGATTTAGTCCTTTTTGATGATGGGTCTCCGGATAATTCAGATGCTTGTTCTCCGGCAATTAATGCGGCTGCTATTTCAGGTAAAGTTTGTATTTTGAGAAGAGGAGATTGTACTTTCGTTGAAAAAGTTAAGAATGCTCAAAATGCAGGAGCTCTTGCTGTAATAGTTGTCAATAATGTTGAAGGAGTTATTATCATGGGTGGTGCTGATGCAACAATAACTATTCCTGCAATCAGTATAAATCAAGATGTAGGGGAAGCTATTATAGCTCAAATGAGTTTAGGAGTAGTTAATGTAACACTTCAAACCCCGGCTGATGTTTTTATCAATGCCGATGGTTCTTTTGATAATGGAATTATTTCTCATGAATTTGGTCATGGTATCTCCATCCGTTTAGCTGGCGGTAGAAACAATTCCAGTTGTTTAGGTAATGCTGAACAAATGGGTGAGGGTTGGTCTGATTGGTTCGCTTTAATGATGCAATTGAAACCCGGAGATGTAGGTACTGCTATTAGAGGGATTGGAACTTTTGCAGTTAGCCAGCCAATTGATGGTGTTGGAATTAGAACATATCCGTATTCAACTGATATGAGTATTAACCCAATGACGTTTAATAGTACGAATACAGAAGCAGTTCCTCATGGTGTTGGTTCTGTTTGGGCAACTACTTTATGGGATTTAACATGGGCATATATTAATAAATATGGTTATGATTCAAATATATATACCGGTACTGGAGGAAATAATAAAATTATGCGTTTAGTGCTTGATGGATTAAAATTGCAACCTTGTTCTCCAACTTTTATAGAGGCAAGAGATGTATTAATTGCAGCTGACCAAGCAACTACCGGAGGACAAGATTATTGTATGATTTGGGAAGTGTTTGCCAATAGAGGTTTAGGTTTAAATGCTTCTTCTGGAAATAGAAATAGTTCTACCGATCAAGTGGAAGATTTTACTATGCCACCTGCTGGACCAAACTGTGTTTTATCAGTAGATTATTTTGCAACGAATGAAGTATTTAAAGTATATCCAAATCCTTCCAATGGAATGTTTACTATTCAAGTAAATCAATTCTCCGGAAAAGTGGCTATTCAAATTGTTGATTTAAATGGTAGAATCGTTTACCAAGAAAATGAAGTTAATTTTAATAATGCTAAAAATATTAATTTAACACATCTTCAATCAGGAATGTATATAGTGAAAGTAAATGCAGATGAATTAAACTTTTCTCAGAAGATTATTAAAAACTAATTAATGAGATTTTAATATGTAAAACCCGGAATCTTCCGGGTTTTTTTATTTTAAAAAACATAAACTACGCCAATCCCTAAAGCTTGTTTTAATTGAAGTTTGGGGCCAACCGTAATTTGTTCTCCATTTACTTCTTCTTTGGCCTTAATATCATCATCATAAATCATGTGAATGCCAATATTAGCCTTCACATATTCATTTACAATCATATCTACTTGTAATTGCCAATCCACATCAATGTTCCCAAAATTGTTCAGGTAGTCGGAATATAATGACAATCTGTTTTCTAATGTCATGTTTTTGTAGATTTCCGTTTTCCAGTAATTGTTGAAAAGCATACCTAATTCTGTTCGGCTTTTTCGGCCTCTTTTTAATAGGTTCCCTTCTTCATCGTAAATCGCTTTTGTCACTCCATACGAACCCAAATCAGCTAAACGTTGGTTTAAAACAAAGGTGGTTTTTAAAGTTAAAGGCGAAAAATAAAAATTTGCATTCCAATCTTTTCGGTTATACTCACTCCCAATTCCCAAAAAAACATATGCCGGAGCAAAAAACTTTGAAATTGGAGTATCTGTATTCGGATAGGCATAACCATTCGTAAATTGAGTATTAAAATTAAACCGGGCAGAACTATACCAATTGGAATTAATGTCCGTTTTATAGCCGTAATTTGAAAGAATCGAAAAGGCATCATCTGTTTTTCGTAGCTCTCGATCATCTTGTTTGTTGATACCGTATCGAATGCTCATTTCATTATTCCACAAGACATTTTCTTTGGTATATTTTCTCGAAAAATCACCTTTAAATAAACCTGAAATAGAACTGTTTCCTCCGGCATTCCAATTTAGAAATGCAATTTGAGTAATGTCTAATCCCACTATTTTTTTCTGAACCCAATAGGTAGTATCTTTAAGGGTAGAATCTTTCGCTGTTTGTATAGGTTGTGAAAAAAGAACGGAAGATGAGAGTAATAAAAATAAAGTAGATGAAATAGATTTCATAGACAAAATAGTAATAAGACTTTTGCAAAAGTCACTATTTTGAATAAGTTGACAAAATGGAGACCAAACTTTCCACGTTAATTTTGCTAAAACGTTGTAGTTCATCGATGGTACCCTGTTCAATAAATTCATCGGAAATTCCTAAAACCTGAACCTCATTTTTGTACTTGTTTTTAGCTTTAAATTCCAGTATTCCTGACCCAAACCCACCTATAATTGTCCCGTCTTCCAAGGTAATAATACTTTCGTGTTCCTTAAAAATTGAAGTCAAAAGTTGTTCATCCAATGGTTTTACAAAAGGAAAATCATAATGAGAAAAATCATTTTGAGCTGAAATTAAAGTTAAAGCAGCTGTCACATTTTTCCCAATAAAACCATTGGACAAGACGGCTACTTTTGATCCTTTTTTTAACAAACTTGCTTTTCCAATTTCTGTTTTTTGAAAAGGAATTTGCCAATCGACAATTTCTCCCCTTCCTCTAGGATAGCGGATAGCAATCGGATGATTTAATCCTAATTGAGCGGTATAAAGCATGTTTCGTAATTCAATTTCGTTTCTGGGTGAAAAAACAATCATATTCGGAATGCAACGCAAGTAGGCTAAATCAAAAACACCGTGATGAGTAGCTCCGTCTTCACCCACTAATCCTGCTCTATCTAAACAAAAAATGACAGGAAGATTTTGCAAGGCAACATCATGAATCACCTGATCATATGCCCGTTGCAAAAAGGTAGAATAAATGTTGCAAAAAACCACCATGCCTTGCGTAGCCATTCCAGCCGATAATGTCACTGCATGTTGCTCAGCAATACCTACATCAAAAGCTCTTTCCGGAAAAGCATCCATCATAAATTTTAAGGAGCTACCGGTTGGCATAGCAGGAGTAATACCGATAATTTTTTTATTTTGTTGAGCCAATTCAACCAAAGTCAAACCAAAAACATCCTGAAATTTAGGAGGTAAATGACTTTCTTCTTTCAAATGAATTTCACCGGTTAGTTTATCAAATTTACCTGGAGCATGGTATTTTACTTGGTCTTCTTCTGCTTTCTGAAGTCCCTTACCTTTTGTAGTGATGACGTGCAAAAACTTTGGGCCTTTTACTTTTTTCAATCGTTCCAATTCAGCAATAATTGCAAAAATATCATGACCGTCAATCGGACCGGAATAGTCAAAATTTAACGATTTAATCATGTTGTTTTGTTTCGGATTTTTGCCTTTTTTCACAGCGGTGAGATAATTTTTCAACGCACCTACACTAGGGTCAATTCCAATGGCATTGTCATTTAAAATTACTAACAAATTAGCATCAGTAACACCGGCATGATTCAAACCCTCAAAGGCCATTCCGCTCGCAATGGAAGCATCGCCTATTACAGCAATATGGTGTTTGTTTTCACCTTTGAGTTGGGAGGCAATTGCCATTCCCAAAGCAGCAGAAATAGACGTAGAGGAGTGACCAACACCAAACGTATCAAATTCACTTTCACTTCTTTTTGGAAATCCAGAAATCCCACCTAATTGACGATTGGTATGAAAAACAGCTTTTCTTCCGGTTAATATTTTATGACCATACGCTTGATGGCCAACATCCCAAACTAATAAATCATTTGGTGTTTGAAAAACATAATGTAAAGCAATGGTCAATTCAACAACACCCAAACTGGCTCCTAAATGACCTTCTTTTACGGAAACAACGTCAATGATAAAATCTCGTAATTCCTGAGCGAGTTGTGGTAATTGGTTTACGGTTAATTTTCGTAAATCATTCGGAGAATCAATATAGGAAAGTAAATTTTCAACCATAGCACAAATGTACGAATTGAAATTGTATTTTTGTTTCTATGGAAAATCCTTTGACCGATGAGTATTTTATGAAAAAAGCTTTACAAGAAGCAGAAATTGCTTTTGAAAAAGGCGAGGTTCCCGTTGGGGCTTTGATTGTTGTTGATAATAAAATCATTGCACGAACACATAATTTAACCGAATTGCTACACGATGTCACCGCTCATGCTGAAATGCAAGCCATAACTTCAGCCGCTAATTATATTGGGGGAAAATACCTAAAAAATTGTACGCTCTATGTGACATTAGAACCTTGTCAAATGTGTGCCGGAGCATTGTACTGGAGTCAAATTTCTAAAATCGTGTTTGGAGCTCGAGATGATCAACGTGGTTTTATGAAAATGGGTACTCAGCTACACCCGAAAACGGAAGTAATTTCAGGAGTTTTGGCTCAAGAAGCATCCGATTTGATGGTACGTTTTTTTGCATTGAAAAGAAAATAAATTAACGTAATTTTTCTTCTTAAAAGATTAATTACTTTTAACACAATATTTGGAATACTTTTTGTGTTATCGCAATTAAGTAAACCTCATTTTTTCGTTCCACTTTTAATCTTTTTGAACAATGTCAATCAAACGTTTGGTGCAACTACTTGTTGCAGTTGTGGTGCTACATTCTTGTGGCAAAAAAGTTTCTACTGAAGAATTTAATTCCGATTTTTCATTGTTCAAAGACTATATTCTGAATTTCAGTTCAGGATTAGTTTCATCAAATACTGATATTCGGGTCACGCTGGCTTTTGATAAAACTGAATGGCAACCCAATCAAGAAATTGATCAAAGTTTATTTGATATATCTCCAGCTGTAAAAGGAAAAATGGTCGCATTGGCTTCTAATACCATTGCGTTTATTCCTGAAAAACCTTTAGAACAAGATACAGAATACCGAATTGTTTTCAAATTATCCAAACTCATCAAAACACCAAAAAACCTTTCTGAATTTAAGTTTTCCATCAAAACGCTGAAACAGGATTTTATAGTTAATGTATTGGATTTACAATCGTATAACAGAGAATGGCAATATTTGAACGGAACCATTCAAACCAGTGATCAAATGAGTTTTGAAACCGCGTCTAAGTTAGTAGAAGCGGCTCAAAACGGTACTAAATTAAAAATAAAATTTGACAAAGAATTTAGCCGAGGAACAGAATTTAAATTTATCATCGACAGCATTAAAAGGGAAGTCGAAGACAGTAAAATTAAAATTTCATGGGATGGAAATCCATTTGACATCGACCAAAAAGGAATGGTAGATTTTGAAATTCCTGGTAAAAATAATTTTAAAATTGTTGGCTTAGAGGTTGGCGATGATGATAATCAGTCGTTGCTTATCAATTTTTCTGACCCTATTAAAAAAGGGCAGGATTTAAGAGGATTAGTTTCAGTAGAAACTGCTATTGCCACTAAATTTTCTATCGAAGGAAATATATTGAAAGTGTTTTTTAGTGAACCACTTAAAGGAGATTTATTAGTGGAAGTTTTCCAAGGTATCGAAAGTGAGGAAGGCTACAAAATGAAAGAAACACATGCACAAAAAGTTGCCTTCAATGAAATAAAACCGGGTATCCGTTTCATGAAAAACGGAACAATTTTACCTAGTTCCAATAATTTAAAAATCAACTTTGAAGCGGCTAATTTGAAAGCAGTTGATGTAAAAATTTATAAAATTTATAAAAATAATATCCTTCAATTTTTACAAGACAATGACTTAAATGGGAAAAGAAATCTGAGAAAAGTTGCTACTCCAGTAGCAAAAAAGACAATTAATTTAGTTGATAAAAAATTACCCAATTACAGCAAGTGGAACAGTTTTGCTTTGGATTTAGCCAAAGTTATCACTCCGGAGCCGGGAGCCATCTATCGTGTTGAATTGTCTTTCAAAAAAAGTTATTCATTGTATAAATGTTCAAATTCAACTACTGAAACGGAATCAGAGGAAGAAGAAACCGAAGAAGTGCGTTCTAACGATGATGATTATTATGATTATTATTGGTATGATGATTACGATTGGTACGACAGCAAAGATCCTTGCGAAAATGATTATTATAGTCGAGGACCAATCGGGATGAATGTACTGGCTTCAGATTTAGGGGTTATTGCTAAAAGAGGAGAAAACGGTTCTTATCTTTTTGCGGTTACAAATATTGTTAACACCCAGCCGGTTTCAGGTGCAACAGTTGAACTGTATAATTTTCAACAACAAAAATTAGCATCAGGTATAACAAATGTAGAAGGAATTACTAAATTCGAATTGAACAAATATGCCTATTTTGCCATAGTAACAAAAGGGAAACAATCTACCTATGTAAAATTAGATGAAGGCTATTCGCTTTCCGTAAGTAATTTTGATGTTTCCGGGGAAAAATTACAAAAAGGACTCAAAGGCTATATTTATGGTGAAAGAGGCGTTTGGCGACCTGGCGACACCTTGTTTTTGAGTTTTATGTTGAATGATGCTGCGAGCAAATTGGATAAATCGCATCCTATTAGTTTCAAACTTAATGATCCAAACGGAAAATTAACCTTTCAATCGGTACAGAAATATAATGACCTGAATCATTACAAATTTATTATTCCCACTCGGGATAGTCATCCTACAGGAAATTGGGAAGCAGTTATCAGTGTCGGTGGAGCTAAGTTTTATAAAAGTATCAAGATTGAAACTATTAAACCCAATCGGCTAAAAATTAAAAATAAATTCGATTCTGAAATTTTATCAACCTCCAAAATAAATACAAGTCAAGTTGAAGTGACTTGGTTACATGGTGCAATTGCAAAAGATTTAAAAATGGAAATGCAAGCTAAAATCATGCAACAAAAAACTATTTTTAAAGGATTTGCCAATTATAATTTTGATGACCCAATCCGTCAATTTGAAACGGAAGAAACAACTGTTTTTACAGGAAAAGTGAATAGTGAAGGAAAAGCAACCGTAAGTTTTCAACCTAAAGTAAGTAGCCAATCACCGGGTATGTTAAAAGCCAGTTTGATGACAAAAGTCTATGAAAACGGTGGTGATTTCAGTGCAGATGTGATGGTGGCGACACTTTCACCATATAAAACATATGTAGGTTTAAAAACACCCGATCCAAATAAATATGGTTTGTTAGAAACCGGAAAAATGAACCGCTACGATATTGTCACTGTAGATGAAAAAGGAAATCCGAAAGCAGTACAGAACCTTAAAGTTCAGGTTTATAAAGTGGAATGGCGATGGTGGTGGGATGCGAGTTATGACAACCTTTCCAGTTATGTTTCTAATAATTCAACTTCGTCCTACAAGAATTTTGCAGTTAGTACAAATGTAAGTGGAAAAGCAAGCGTGCAATTTAAAAATGAAGAAAATGAATGGGGTCGTTATTTGATTCGGGTAACTGATGAAACAGGTGGTCACGCTACCGGTTCTACTGTAATGATTGATTGGCCATATTGGTCCGGGAAAACCAGAAATACAGATGCTTCTAATGCTTCGATGTTGATGTTTTCAACCGATAAAAAAAATTATGCAGTGGGCGAAAAAGCCAAAATTTCCTTTCCATCCAGTACTGGAGGAAGAGCGTTAATTTCGTTGGAGAATGGTTCACGTGTGGTCAAAATTTTTTGGGCAACTACGCAAAAAGGGGAAACCAAAGTGGAAATTCCAATTACCGGTGAAATGGCTCCGAATGTTTTCGTTCACATTACCTTATTGCAACCGCACGCTTCCACATTAAACGATTCACCGATTCGTTTATATGGAATTGTGCCAATTGAAGTCATCGATAAAAACACCATTATCGAACCACAAATCAGTATGCCGGAAGTATTAAAGCCGGAAGGAAAAGTCAACATCCGCGTAAGCGAAAAATCAGGAAAAGCGATGACGTACACGTTGGCCATTGTGGATGATGGTTTGCTCGATTTAACCCGATTTAAAACACCAAATGCGTGGAACAGTTTCTACACTCGTGAAGCGTTAGGCGTAAAAACTTGGGATATTTTTGATGAGGTAATAGGAGCGTATGGTGGACGAATTAACCAAGTTTTCAGCATTGGAGGTGATGAAGATTTAGGCGGAAGCAAAGCCAAAAAAGCCAATCGTTTTAAACCGGTTGTAATTTACCTTGGCCCATTCAAATTAGAAAAAGGACAAGCCAAAATTCATCATATCAAAATGCCAAATTATGTTGGTTCTGTTCGAACGATGGTTGTGGCTGGCGATATTAATTCAAGTGCTTACGGTTCAGCTGAAAAAACAACGCCGGTTAGAAAGCCGTTGATGGTCTTAGCTTCATTACCACGAAAAATTTCGCCAACCGAAAAAGTGACGTTGCCTGTGACGATTTTTGCGATGGAACCACAAGTGAAAAATGTTTCTTTACAAATCAAAACCAACAACGGAATTCGAGTAATTGGAAAAACTTCCCAAAGTTTATCTTTCGCTCAACCGGATGAAAAAATGGCGTATTTTGAATTGGAAGTAGGTGAATTAACCGGATTGGCAAAAGTGCAAGTCATCGCCACTTCCGGAAACGAAAAAGCAACGTACGAAGTAGAACTCGACATCACGAATCCAAACCCAATAACGAATGAATTTACCGATGTTGTCTTAGAACCTAACAGTTCAAAAACAATTGCTATTTCCACCTTCGGTGTCGCCGGAAGCAACAAAGCTCAATTGGAAGTTTCGTCTTTCCCAACCATCGATTTCAGTAGAAGATTACAGTATTTAATCCAATATCCGCACGGTTGTTTGGAGCAAACCACGTCGAGTGTTTTCCCACAATTGTATTTGGCAGATATTTTCGATTTAGATCAAAACCGTAAAAACGAAATTCAGAAAAATATTAAAATCGGAATCCAAAAACTAGGCGGTTTCCAAATTGCCAATGGCGGATTCTCGTATTGGACCGGACAAAATTATGCCGACGATTGGAGTTCATCCTACGTGGGTCATTTCCTCATTGAAGCCGAGAAAAAAGGCTACGTTTTGCCAATTAATTTCAAATCAAAATGGATTGCCTATCAACTAAAAGCGTCCAAAGAATGGCGATTGAACAAAGGCTATCACAACGATTTTGCTCAAGCCTATCGTTTATACACGTTGGCCTTGGCAGGTTCTCCCGACATGGCTTCGATGAATCGTTTGCGGGAAACTATCGGAATTTCAAACGAAAGTAAATTGCGTTTAGCTGCCGCCTATGCATTGGCAGGGCAAAAACAAGCGGCACAAAGTGTCTTTAACCAAAGTAAAATTGACGATACTAATCCAAATAGTTACTACTATTACGGTTCGCCTGAACGCAATAAAGCGATGGCATTGGAAACGCTAATTTTAATTGGCAACAAACAAAGAGCTTTCAAAATGGCGACCGATTTGGCCAAAAACATGGCTTCCGACCAATGGATGAGCACCCAAACCACGGCTTATAGTTTATATGCGATGTCAAAATTCGCTCAACAAAACGGTGGAAAAGGTGTAGAAGTAAATTTTTCTGTGAATGGTAAACCGCAAACAATTAAAACTGCTAAATCATTAGCCAATAGAAATTTGGAAATTAGAAAGGGAAGCAATTCCATCACCATAAAAAACACCAAATCCAATACGTTATATGTGCGAGTGTTAACTAGCGGAATTTTACCGATTGGTCAGGAAAAAGTGATGCAAAGTAAGTTGTTTACTAATTTGGTCTTTAAAAGCAGAAGGGGAGCTCCGGTGAACGTGACTAAAATTACTCAAGGCACTGAGTTTATTGCCGAAATCACCATTAGAAACCAAACCAACGAACGAGTGGAAAATCTGGCATTAACCCAAATTATCCCATCAGGATTTGAAATAGTGAACACTCGTTTCACCGATTTTGGCAGTTTTGGCAACAATGTAGCTGACCATATCGATATTCGTGACGAGAGAACCAATTTCTATTTCGGTCTCAAAGCCAACGAGTCCAGAACGTACCGAGTGCTTTTGAATGCGTCGTATTTGGGTCGCTACTATTTACCAGGCATGCAAGCCGAAGCGATGTACGACAACACGTATGCGGCACGAACACTGGGTCAATGGGTGGAAGTGGTGAAGGAGTAGTTTTATTGGAAGCCAATCCCGCTTTCCATTCCAAGCTTGTTTGTCAAAGCTGTTTTTTCTAAGCCGCCCCAAGAGCTTCCTCTGGTCGCTTTGGGTCAGCAAGAAAAAAAGCAGCTTTGCCTTCACAAGGCTTTGCATTGCAATCGGGGCTAGTGGTGGGTGCTATGAAAAAAGTTGAAAATTAAATTGTACTCACACTTAATTTAGTGTTAATTGGTGCTTTTTTCATTTAACAATTTTTCGGATTGTTTTTACTTTTTTCCCAACCTTCTTTTGTTGGTTTGTCGTCGTTGTTTGGATTGCGTTGGTCATTTCGCAACAAGACATTAATGTAAGTTGGAAGTTTTAAATTTTCAACTTCAGATTCTGTCGAAATACCAAAAGGATATAGTTTTTCGGTGAGTTTTGCATTTAGTTCTTTTAGTTTTTTTAATTGTCATGGTTTTGTTCTTTTTTAAAATTATTTTCAAATAATTCATTATTAAGAATTAATAGATTTCCTAATGTTATTGATTTAATAACTCTATTAATTCATCAAAAATTAATGCTAACTATTTTATAAACAAATTGATTTTAAGACTCTTTTTTAATCATTTTAATTTGTTGGTATTAATTTTAGTAGCAAATCTAGACCAAATCTTATAAACTTACTAACGCTTTTATAGGGTCGTAAAAATACAACTAAATTTGGGGAATATTTGTAATATTTTTTTATAAACAACCTACCTAAAAAAAAGTTTATTAAATATTTGTCTCTAAAATTTCTGAATAACTCTACTTTTGGGTGGTTTATATCCTCGTATGCTAAAGTTGCTATGTAGCATGAAGAAGATTTTTCTATTTGAATAAAATATTTAATAAACTTT